>NZ_JABBGL010000032.1:0-31752 GCF_012927365.1 Sphingobium sp. TB-6
CTTGATCGAGGGGACTGGTGGCTCTGGTCACACAGGGCTTCGTGGAGGCTTGAGCTGCATGCAGGGAAACTTGCACGTGCAGTTCTAAGGGGGGAGCGGTCCGGTAACGGGTCGCTCCTACCCGACAAGACAGCCCGGCTCGTGAAGGCCGCAATCCGGCCAATGGGGAAACCATTCAAATCGCGGCTTCGAAGAAGCTGACCTTCACGCCTGCTAAGGCGGTCAGAGATCAGTTGAACGGCTGATTTTGGTGAGCGCCGTCGGACGCGACGGCGCTCCATCATCCATCAAAAATGTCACTTTTTCTGGCCCGCTAAAGTGACACGCCTGCCATTCATGCTGGCCGAATGTCGATGTTGGCAGTTCGCGAATTATGTCAGTAGAAAGTGAACTGGTTGGAGTTGTTCGTAGTTCATGCAGTGGCCACGAAGTGAGAGTGGCTAAGTAACTGGCAACGAGTGTTCCTTGACCTCGCCGGTTCACGGAGCGTTGATCGCCTCCTCGATACGCGCCATACCTTTGATCAGCGCATCAAAGGACGGCGGCGCAATCATGAACATCTCGCCCATCGCCGCGTAGTCTTGGGCGAGCCGCTCCATCATTTCCTCGGTGGGCGATAGTCGCAGTGATCCCAGGAAGGCGGTCTCGTATGACGCGGACTTGTCGGCGAACATAAGGCTCTTGTTGTGGACAACTTGCTCGAGGAGTTCCGGCCGCGCCAGAGCCTTAGCCGTGAGGCCAGCCCCGTCGAGCATCAGCACGTCATAATAATGGCGCGAAAGCCCATCGCGCAGCTTGGCATTATGATGGAGCGCATGAAGGATCGTGACCTTCTCCCAGAAGGTGCGCTCAACCGCCAGCGTCGGCACGTCGGTTGCGGAATCCAGTAACTCGTCGGGAAAGTCCTCGGCCAGATAGGGAATGATGGGGCGCATGGCGAAGGGCTCGGTATCGCCGCGCGCGCCAAATTCGAGCTTGATGCGCGGCGTGATATAACCGCCTCCGTCGCCGCCCCCGTAATTCTGACCATAGGCAAAGCCGTAGCCCGAACTGCGCGGATAGACGAAGAGGACAGTCTGCTGGTCCTTGTCGTCAGGGTCGAGCGACAAATCCCAGCCTTCGCTCGTGCCAAGCGCGGCTTCGATCTCACGCGCGAGCACCGGCATAGCGATCGTCCCGACATAGGCTTGGGCAGCCGCCTTCAGATCCTTGGTCCGCCGCTCGCGCTCCTTGCCGCTGATCCCCGCCTCCATCGGCGACGCCACTGTGTCCAGGAGCGGCGCCGACCGGCTGATGGTGAGGTCGATATCCTCCGAGAACCGCTGGATGATATCATACGCCTTGGAGAGCGACGTACCACCCTTGAAGGTCATATGGCCCGCAAGATCCACAGCACGAATTAGGCGCCGCAGGGTCCAGCAAACCCAGAAGTCCTTCTCAATGATGATCGGCGTGAGGTCCCGGCGGGCTGCCGCTTCCTCAATATAGGCGCGGCGATCCGCGGCGGGACGGCGGGCGAACTCATCCATGGCGCGCAGCCTGGATCTTCAGGACAATGTCGCCCATCCAGCCCGGCATGGCCGGGC
Source organism: Sphingobium sp. TB-6 (assembly GCF_012927365.1). Lineage (NCBI taxonomy): Bacteria > Pseudomonadati > Pseudomonadota > Alphaproteobacteria > Sphingomonadales > Sphingobiaceae > Sphingobium > Sphingobium sp. TB-6. Next base: position 1,587 of record NZ_JABBGL010000032.1, read on the forward strand.
GGGCCGCGACGAGTGCGCGCGTTCCGGCATCGTCGAGCCTCGCGGCAAAGCGGTCGATTGCGTCCGCGTCGATATTACCCTTTCCTAGATGCGCAAGTGCCTGGACGATCGCATTCACAGATTCCGGCCCGTCAAGCACTGGCGCACGGCTGTGTCTCAAGGTGACGCTGCGGCCGCCCGCCCTGGCGGTGCGGGTGCGGCCGCTGGTGGCGTAGCTCGCCCGCGCGGGCACCTGCGTCGAGAGGCCAAGGCTATTGGCTGCCGCCGCCCCTGAAGGCGCGAGTGCATCACCGCTCTGTGCGGAGAGCGCCTGGGCAACCTGGTCGGGATCCGGGCTCAGAGCACCAAGCTTGTCATGCTGGCGGGGATAGTCGTAGAGACCGCGGCCGATCCGGCGGATGTCGCCGGCATGGGCCAGACGCGACAGCGCCATATCGACCGAGCCGCGTGTGCCGAAGTCGACGAACTGCTTGGGCGTAAACACCCAGCCACGGCCCTTGCCACGCACACGCTTCATGATCCGATCAGCCACTGCAGACATATCCATGCTCCCGTCTGTTAGATAATAGCATGGTTTTTTCTAACAAGCCATGACCTCATATTCGGAAAAATTCATTGATTTTCTGTACAGTTCTATCAGATATGACTGATCACGTCCCCTTTGCGGTTCAAAAGAAAGCGGTGGACCAACTGGCTGATCTTGTAGCTTTGCGGTTCCTGATTCATGGAGCCCGGTCTAGGAGCTTTTGCCGAAGATGGGCAGCGGCTTCTTGCCCGCGATCCCCACCTTGCATCAAATCAAGGTAGGTTTGCACAGGACTGGTTGCAATCCGTCCTTCGCCCACCGGTATGGCATCATCCAGAACCCCTTCTTCTTCTGGGACGACGATGATGACATTCGCACCCTTTGGCGCCTGCGTCGTTGCGAGAAGTTGATCCAGCGCGGCCAGGCCCGCCTCATCGGCGTAGAAGTAATGATTGGGATGACGGGCAAATGGAGACTGCCATTCAGCCGCGGAGAATGAGGCGAGCGCTACTTTGCCGTCGAGCGCGTCGAGACCTCGCAGACGCTCGGCGAGGCTACTGCCGTGGAGGGTTGTATAGCGCCGGAATTCCTCGCCCTGGGGCGGCCGGTAATTTTCCGCCCAGCAGTCGAGGAGATCCCCAGGCGCGCTCAGACGCAGGCCGGCATTGGTCTGGTCGGCCCATCCTCTTTCCCGCAGCACAGAGCTGACATTACTGACTAGGCCGACGCTCACCTGGGCGGCCTCAGCAAGTTCCACCGTTCGCCAACTCCGGCCAGGTTCCGCCAGCAATCGACGCAAGATGCGCGCCGATTTGGGCTGGTAGAGCGACCGCAGCACCCGCCGCTCCGCTTCTGGACGCCCTGGAACTTCGCGCTCGATATACACGGTATCGAATGCAATCAGCGCATTACCCATGAAATCGAGATATCCAACCCGCTCATCCTTGCAAACGTCACGGGCTTGAGGCGACAAGTAGGGCGCCATGACGATCGGTATGGCATCGATATGCGCGTCCTGAAGGTAGGTACGCAGTTGACGGGCCGCATCTCTTACGATCCTCGGCTGGCCGCTGCTTTTCACGTCCACCGCGAGATGGAGTGGCCTATCTGCAAAGCGGCCTTCGACACGTATGTCGATGCCTTTGTCTCTATTGCTTGGATCGTCGCGCAGGATTTCCTCAATCTCAACATTGGGGAAATTCGCCAAGAACAGTTCGAGGCTACGGGCAGCTTCACGCGCTGCGTTCACCATATTATGCGGTTTCATCGACGCGTTGAATACGTCATTCTGGTGAAAAATGGCAATGTTTCACTAAAATAGCGATTTCAACGAAATGCTGAAACTATGATTTTAGTGAAATTCAAAGATGACGCCCGAGGCTGGGCCGCGCGATGTGGAGGCAGGGGCAGCGTCAGCGTTATACGAGGAGTAGACCGCACTCCCGAAAGCCGATTAAGTTCCATCCACTCGTCGGAAAATTGCCTGAACGAAAGTTAATCTTGTTCGGTTCGTCGCAAAAAAGCGCTATAGGAGTCGTGCGACCCAAAGGCGAGCCTCTCGGCCCAGCTTCACCCTTTTACATCTTACCTTGGTATTCCCGAAATTCGCTGCCTGGCTGACCGTGTTTGACGATCAAAGGACCCGATTCACAAAGAAGTTCTGTCGCATTCGCCCCGATGGCGTTTTCGCGCTGGGCCGCGCATGATCATTCGCCTTGGGTGGAGGGGCAATGAACCGGCGATTCAGATGGGTAACGGCAGGAGCAACTCTTGTGACCGCCATGATCGGCGCGGCGTGCTCGCCTCTGCTGACATTCGACATGCTGGTTCCCAAGGATGACGGCGGCGTCAAAGTGGCGAGCGACATTTCCTATGGCGAGGGAACACGGCAAAAGCTGGACATATATGCGCCGCGTCACGCTGCAGCGGACGCGAGGCTGCCGATCATCCTGTTCTTCTATGGTGGCTCCTGGGCCAGTGGCACGCGAAATGGCTACGCCTTTGTTGGCCGAGCATTGGCTGCACAGGGTTTTCTGGTCATCATCCCTGATTATCGGATCGGTCCAGCCAATCTCTATCCCGACTTTGTGAAGGATGGCGCCAGCGTCGTTCGATGGATTGTTGCTCACGGAAGGGACCATGGCGGCGAACCGACCAATATTGTGGTCAGCGGTCATTCGGCGGGCGCCTACATTGCTGCAATGCTGGCGGTCGACGACCGCTGGCTCGGCACGGATAGAAACGCGATCAAGGGGTTGGTCGGGATCGCCGGCCCTTATGATTTTGCGCCATTCGACGTTCCTGCAAGTAAGGCGGCCTTCGGCGCATGGCCCACGCCTGCCGACACGCAGCCTGTACGCTGGGCAGGCGCAGGTGATCCTCCTACGCTTCTTCTGATCGGCGGTTCAGATGTAACCGTGCGTGCGCGCAACAGCGAGGCCCTCGCCGCAAAGCTGCGAGCTGGCGGCGTCGCGGTCCAGATCAAGCGCTATCCCGGCATCGGTCATACCGGCATGGTGACAGCAATGGCCCGTCCGTTTCGTTACCGCGCAAGCATTGTCACCGACACGGTAAACTTTGCGCAGCGGGTCACAGGCGTTAATTGATCGCGGCTCCATGCGCAGTCATGTTTCGTTGCCAAAAGCAAAGATCAGCTGAACGGCTGATTTTAGCGGGCGCCGTCGGACACGGCGGCGCTTCATCACCCATCAAATAATGTCACTTTTTCTGACTCGCTAAAGTGACACGCCTGCCATTTCATTTGCGGTTTTTCTGCGCAGAGCTTGTCCAGCACAAGAATGGCGGCGGCAAGAAAAGCTACCAGTCACAAGCGACATGGAAGCCGGAGGTCGCTGGTGTGCTGATGAAAAATTCCGGGCTGCTCTTGCGACCACGGCCGTTGGACCATCGAAATCATAGAGCTCCGACAAGGTAGGTCATGCCCCATCGATGAGTTGTAAATCTTTTCTTAACCATTCTTCTTTATCATCCGATTGCTAATCCTGCGTTGTAAAAGGTAATCGGATGCGCTTGCTGCTGATCGAAGACGAGCCGTCGACCGCCAAGGCCATCGAGCTTATGCTCACGATCGAGGGGTTCAACGTCTACACGACCGACCTTGGCGAAGAGGGTCTCGACCTCGGCAAGCTCTATGACTACGACATCATCTGCCTGGACCTGAACCTGCCGGACATGCACGGCTATGACGTGCTCAAGAAGCTCCGCGCGGCGAAGGTGCAGACGCCGGTGCTGATCCTGTCCGGCATTGCGGAGATGGACAGCAAGGTCCTTAGTTTCGGCTTTGGCGCCGACGACTATGTCACCAAGCCGTTCCATCGCGACGAACTGGTCGCCCGCATCCACGCCGTGGTGCGTCGCTCGAAGGGCCATTCGCAGTCGGTCATCCGAGCCGGCAAGCTGGCGGTGAATCTGGACGCCAAGATCGTGGAAGTGGGCGGAAACCGCGTCCATCTGACCGGCAAGGAATATGCGATGCTGGAGCTGCTTGCGCTCCGCAAGGGCACGACCCTGACGAAGGACATGTTCCTGAACCACCTCTATGGCGGCATGGACGAGCCCGAACTCAAGATCATCGATGTCTTCATCTGCAAGCTGCGCAAGAAGCTGGCGCTGGCGTGCGGCGGCGACAATTATATCGAGACGGTTTGGGGCCGTGGCTATGTGCTGCGCGATCCCGAGATGGATGTACAGGCTGAGGCCGCATAGCGCCTCGTGGACGACGGGATTTTTAGCTAACGGTAGCCATCTTCGCTGCCAGATTTATGGCGGCCCGGGCTGCTGTGTCGCTTGCGCCACGCGCCATGTCTTCCCACGTTTCAGCTGAACGCTCGTGCATCGCCTTGCGATTAGGGAGGGGCGTCTTGGCGGCAAGGTCACGCTGAGCCCGAGCGTTGGCGAGGTAGGTATCTATCAGAGACATGGGAGACGCTTACAGCCTGATCGCGGGAAGAGCCAGCTTCGTTCTCTGGTCGTCGCGCTGCTTCTCGGACCAGTCATCCGTTATCGGATCGCGAGTTTAAAATCATCGAGGATGTCTACGAAACCTCTCGCCTTCATCAACGGGGCCGTCCCCATGCTGGCAAGGGCGGTTATAGCTCGATCATAAACAGCGACATTATGTTCACCATTGAGCCGCGACGGGTAGATGATACCGTCAATGCCAGCCCCATGCTCGTGAAATGCAAGCGACCATTTGCGCGCTAAGGATTGCCGTTTTCCGCGTACAACTTCGCTTGGTATACCCATGCGCACAGGACCATCCCCTCGCAGGTCGAGTAAGCGGAGGTCGCGTTTTGGCGTGATCGCCGCAACGGATCGAGCCATGAGTTCGGCTTCATCGAGCGGAAGCTCGTCGACCAAAGCATCTCGTCGGTCGCGCAGCACGGCTTCGAGAAAGCAAACCTTCAACGATGAGCCCAGATACAGAACGCCAAACCGGTTCGCTTCGACCCGCCTCCGTGGGTCGCTGAATCGACTTTCCGATTTAGCAAAGCCGAGGGGATCGTGATGATGCGCCCAGTAGATGCGTCGAAAAGCCGACCCTACGGGAATAATCGCAATATCTAAATCGGCGCGCGAAAAGGCGGCAGGCGGCGTCAGCATCATTCAGGCAAACGTGCCCTCGGAGATACCTTGCGCAACACCGACCGATCTCTCATCCCAGCCTCGTCGCAGAGCTTCGCAACCCGTCATGCCGTCCAACTCACTGTGCGGTTGAACAAGGAAGCGATAAACCGCCCATGCGCTGCCCTCGAAGACCTCGAACAATCTGGACAATGCTGCGAACGGCCGACCGTCTTCGCCGATCTGCCACACGGGATAGCGATATCCCCGCGTGGCGCCCTGCAGGCCGAGAACCTGATGGGTTTGCCGCCAGCTATTGACCGTCGCGCGCGTTGTTTTGAGATGTTCGGCAAACGCATCAGCGCTCAACATGTCGTCCCCCGCCAGGATTTCGGCGACGACGTGGCTACCACGCTCACGGGCGTCGACGAGTGCGCGCCCGAGCTCCGCCTCTTCTTCAGCGTCCATCTCAAGGTCGCTTAACGGAGCTGGCCCACTTGGTTTCGTATCGGCCAAGGCATTGACAATGCGCGGCTTGCCGTTGGGCTTGACCTCAACAATGAACTGTAGCGCCGTCCCGGCGCTACGACTCTTAGTTGTTGCAGCCTGCAACGCCTCGAGCACCAGCTCGACCGAGTCATCAGACAACGAGAGCGCGCGACCGATATGCTTGGGCACCGGCATGTGCTTTTGCTCGGCTACGGTCAGAAATTTGCCCGTGCTTGCATCACGCATTGGAAAACGCTTGCCCCTGCCGCGTCCCGGCATGCCCTGGGTGTCGGAAGTGATGGTCTGTTTCATACGTCACAATATGAGCGATTTCGTCAAGTTCGTCAAGTTCGGATAACTTGCTCCAAGCTGACAGTCTCCTCGTGTCCGACAGCGATCCAGGTTCAGCCCTGCGAGCAAGTGCCGGTCTGATTAGCAAGCGCGTCGGCAATCATGGCCGCCAGAGTTTCTTCCGCACGACGACGCGCGCTGGTGTCCTTCGATTCCAGATCATGCCGCAACCATTGCGGCGCGCGCTCAAGCACGCGCAGAATCACGGCGGTCATATTCTCATCCATCGCGGCGCATATGATGGCTGACGGCCTCCTGCGCAACGCAGCAATCACCTGCCCTCGCGTGTTCGGCTATCGCTTTCGATCAGGCGGTGAGCGACCGGAAGATTGTCGCTCCGGCGAATTGTCGCGCTTCTGCACCCGGGCGCGCTGTACGCGTTCCAACGCATCCTTCAGCACCCGGTCCGGCACAGTCTCGATGGTCGTTCGATCTTTCAGGAACGACCGAAGTTCTTTCGCGAGGGCCTGATCACGCGAATCTTGAGACCGCTCGAACTTTTCCGCAGCCTGCTCGTACTTCTGCCTCGTCGTGACCCACCGCTCCTTCGCGCGCACGACAAATTCCGGCGACACCGCCTTTCCAGTGGCAATGGCCAAGGCCTCGCGAGCCTGTCGCATGTCCGCCTCGGTCGGTTGCCGCGACACACCCTGCCTGATCTTTTCACGCATCTGGGCAAGAGCCATGCTGGTCCCCGCCCTCCCCTGCCCCCGCGTCCAACGCGGCGTCGCTTCGCATTCGACACCGCGGCTGCGCAGCGCCTCCGCAAAGACTTCGCGAAATCTGAAGAGATCCTCCCTTCGCGGGTCGAAGCGCCGACCATCCAGCCCTTCGGCCTGCACCGTCAGATGCACATGCGGCCGGGGCGTGTCGGTGTGCAGCGCCATCAGATAATCATGATCGTCGCCAACCATCCGATCGGCGGTCTCCCGCGCCGCCTGCCTTACTGTCTCGGCATCGGTGCCCTCCGGCATGGAAAAGACCATCGCCACCGCCGACACCGTCGCCCGCTCCCGCCAGGTGAGCGGCTCGGACCATTCCTGCGCAATCTGCTGAAGCTCGCCCTTGTCGGCAATCACCTCGCCATCGCGCGTCTCCACAGCGACCTCGCCGTGCCGCCCGATATAGGCGAGATGAGCACCCAGATGCTCGGCGCCCTTCTTGCGTCCGGTGACCTTCACCAGCACCTCCGGTGCCCTTCGGACAACCCGCGCCAGGACCGCACGAGCGTCCGCCCGCGTCGCAGCCGCGCCGCCGCCAGCCCGATACGGACCGGTCTGATCGAAAAGATGCTTCGCATAAGCCAGGTTCGGATCGCCGAAGACGCGCGGACGAAATACCGGCTTCAGCACGCCCCACAGTTCATCCTCGCGCTCGCCAAAGGGCATCAGTCAGCCACCTTCCAGTAGCTGAGGTCATTGCGCAGCGCTTCATCAAGCACCGCCACCTGCGCACTGATTTCCTGCCGCATCTCGACGATGGTGCGCAGCTCACTTTCAAGCTGCAGGCCGTTGTCGGCCATCATCGCTGCGTTGCCCGCCTTCATAGCCTGGTTGATATTGCGGCCGATCCGCTGCAACTGCATCCGCACCGGGCCAAGGCTTGTCCGCAACCCGTCGTCGACATTACCCTTGAGACCGAGGTGCCGGCGCATCAGCGCCTTCACCCACCCTGCCCTGTCGGTTCCACGCTGGGCGGCACGGACGCTGAGCACCGCCATCTCCGTATCCGTCACGCGGAAGGAAATGCGATTGGTCGCCCGTTCCGTGCGCGCCTCGACAGTGGGAGCCTCACCAGCCTGGCACATCGCTTGATCCAACAAGGACCGCAGGAGGGCACTGCGCCCTCCCCTGCCCTGGGCAAGTGCGTCGAACGCGTCGAGCGTCGCCCGATCGATGCGGACTGTCATGCTGGCTTTGGGGTCAGTGGAGGTTGTCACAATGGCGATCCTCTTCCTGTGCTACTAAGCTACTGTAATACAACGAACACCACAACCCCTATCCTGCCCTCAATCAACCTCCACAAAATCGCGTTCAAATCTGTGGCGCAAACCACAGGCCTTCTGTCAGCTGGGAGAGTGAGAAAACGCGGAAGAGAATGCAGGCTCGGGCGCTGGGTTAAAATCGGATGGTGCGTGCCTGGTCTTCACCTTCAAAACACACCACCGCTTCGATCAAGCGAGCGCGCTTTCCGTCGATGTCGATGAACCGCGCGTCTTCACTCTGCTTCCGATCCGGGCGAACGGACGGTGCATCTTGTGCTAGCCTCGGAGCCTTTGCCACAGGGTCGGGTACGGCCGGAACGGGCGCCGGGGAAACGCGCTCCTGCGTTTCCGGGAGCATTCGCGCTGCCGTGTCGCGGCGAGCGAAGGCTTCGCAATCGGCGATCGTCAGTGAGCCGACCGGCGCCCGATCCAGGAACAGCCTCACCCCTGCTTCATCATCAGCAGCCGCGTTCATCAAGGCCACCGCACCGCGGACGGGCAGATCTTCCAGGCGAGCCGCGATAAAATCCGGCGCTGACGCCAGGCTGTGCAGCCGGGAAAGGCGTGCACGATCGCGACCAGTGCCGCGGGCTAGATCAGCAATGCTTCTGCCGCCCGCCACCTGATCGGCAACAAAAGCGATCATGTCGCGCACCGACAATTCTTCGCGCTGATCATTCTCTATGAACTGATCCATGCGCAATTGATCGGGGTCGGACACTTCCCGCACGATCGCGCGTACCGGGCGACCCAGTTGAAGGCAGGCACGCCAGCGGCGCTCTCCAAACTGGATCATATGGCGACCGTCATCATCAGCCGGTGCAACAATGATCGGTTGCAGCTGGCCGCGCGCCGCGATGGTCTCGGCCAGACCATCAATCTCCGCCTGGTCAATCGCGCGGCGCACATTGTTGGGGTCGGCATAGATTTGCTGAGGATCGAGCGACATCACCCTCTCCTGGCTCCCGACCTCGTCCTTAGCTGCGAAGATGTCGAAGTTGCCAAAGTCCATCAGCTTTTGATCCTCTCCATTGCCTCTTCAAGAAAGGCACGCATCGGGGGAAGTGAGGCGCGAACATCCTTGTCGAACCGCCAAACCGGAACCCCGGCCTGAACCGCCTGACTATAATGCGCCCGGTCAGGAAGATGGGTCGCAAACAGATTGCGCCCGATCTTGGCTTTGAGTTCATCCAGCATCGCGAGCTGATTACGATCGTTGGCCTTCACCCGGTTGGCGACCAGCCCCGCAATCCGGATCGGGGTACGTCGGCCCTTCTGATTGACGGTCTGGATCGAATTGGAAAGCTGTTTGGTGGAGTCTGGCCCGAACGGCCCCAGCTCCACCGGCACGATCAGATCATCGCAGACCATCAGCGCAGCGAAGTTGATCCAACTCCAGGCGGGCGGCGTATCGATGACGCAATAATCATAAGCCTCCGACAGCGCGGGGAAATTGGCGCGGAATGCGGCAAGGGCTTTCCCATAGTCGGCATCATACTCGCCGGTCATGCGGTTGGAGTAGATCGCACGTCCCTCCCCGACCGGCGTCTGGAAGCCATTCTCGAAAAGCTGTTTGCACGATCCCAACTGCGCAAAAATCGCGCAGCGCTGTTGAGGCATTACATTGCCGATCGAGGTCGAGCACCAGAACACGATGGCCGGCATCGGCAAGGTGCCAGGCGAGATGGCAGGCGATGGTGGTCTTGCCCGCCCCGCCCTTCTCGATGTTCACGGCGATCGTTTTCATCGCCGGTCATCCCACCAGGAGCGCCGGGCAAACCACCAGGTCTCCTCATCCTCATTAGGGGTGCGCCGCCCTGCCCCACCATCACGCTTCCCGAAAAATCCGAGCACGAAGATGACGAGGAAGATGAGGCCCGCTTCTGCAATGCCGCTCATATCCTACCTCCACCATTTCCCAATTGGCCCTGCTCGCGGTCGCTTGACCCAAGCAGACGACGGGCAGCGGTCCGTCGAACCGCTGCCCGCCTGATTAAAGGCAATTGCCATGATCAGATGGGGCCGCTCCCAAGCGGCCCCACGCTTTCTAGCTGCTGGCCAGTTCGGCGTCGTTCGCCTTGGCCAGGATAGCAAAGCCGTCTGCGATGAGTTCGACCGTGTACCGCTTGCCATCGGGGGCGTCGTAGGAATTTTGGCGGACCCGGCCCGCGATGTGAACCATGTCACCCTTCTCGGCCTTGGCGGCGCGTTCGATCAGCCGACCGAAGAGCGTCACCTCATTCCAGTGGGTGTCGGTGATCCACTCGCCATTATCCTGGCGGTTGTAGTTTGCGGCGACAGAGACCTTGGTGACCTTGTCGAGCTCCGCAATCTTTCCGATGCGGCCGATGATGCGAAATTCAGCGATGTTCTGCACTGGCTTAACCTCCACTCGATCAGGCTAATTCCTGATGGGGGTGACGAGGCAGCGGGGTTGACGGGATCAAGAGAAAAAACGGAGGGTCCACAACGTGGAAGCCGTAACCCCCCGGGTGGTTATTCTCTTGATCTCATAGGGAGCACCGCAGCCCAACTCCATGAAACAGGAATTTTCTGGTCGCGCAACAGCGGTTGACCCGGCTTAACCCGTTGAAAAGGCTTTTCATCTTGTCATAAGGAAAGAACGAGGATTTGCAGAGTCGACCCAGACCTGGAGCCCCTCCCCCCAACCGGTGATACAAAAATGTGGAATGGGGTCTCAGAGGACGAGAATTGCTTTGCTCGGGGCGCCACCCCGTAGAAAGGTATCGGTCACTTTTCGAGCTATCTGGCTGTGACCGATAGAATGAATAGTCGGCGTCGTTGGGAGATGAGATACGTCACTTGGAGCGCCGAGTTGGTGGCACCCGATGTTCGATGATTTTGTTGATCACCAGCCGCCATAATTTCTCGGGCAAGTGGCCGATGAGAGGGCTTCCATCCGTGCCGGCGCGTACGTCGGGGCCGACCCAGGTAAATTCATTAAGGTCGTTCCAGATTATTCGGGCGCGCGGATCCAGCCGTAGCTTGTCGATCACTGGCTGCGGGATGACTATGGAATTCTCCGGCGTGTAATCGCGCGTGGTCAGGGGCGCCGTGATCACGCGCAGGAAACCCCGATGCTCATATGTCGCGACGACCAGACAGGGGCGAATCTTCCGGCCGTCTTCGCGCCCGCCCTCATGTTCCCACCTCCACAGATAGACATAGCGGATGATTTGACCGGGTTGCGGCTTAGTCCAGGAGCTTGTTGTTGTCATAAGATTCGGACGTCGGCTCCGCGTTTATGATGGCGCGCAGGGCATCGTTGCTCAATTCTTCGGGCGCAAGTGCGATGTGATCCAGGCGAGCGAGCCGCTCATATTCCGCAGCGGACATCATGACCACCCGCGCGGCACCGTTGCGTTCAACCGCAATGGGGTGGGTCATCGCCTCATCATAATAATAACCAAAGCGCTTCGAGACTTCACTCGACGTCACCTTATCCAAGGGCAGCTCCATAGGGCCTCCATAGCACAAGCCGGAACGGCACATTCCGCACTTTACGGAATATACGTATCACGCGGAAAGTTGAGAATCAACTCTCGAGCGAGTCTCAGCCTGTTTGCCGGTTGCCTTACCGACGATCACCGCAACATTGCCAGCTTGGCTCGCCCCATTACCAACGTTCGCATTTCTAGCGAAGAAACCGACAATGAGCAGCCCTTCCGTTCAAGCCCGAGAAGGATAAGCGCGGTCGACATTGTCGGCGGCGATTGTGTCATCAGCTACGCAGGTATCCGCAAAACCCACCCAAAGCTGTGCCCCGTCCCAGACAGTGGCCCAAAAATGTGCCTTGTCCGATCTAATAGCAATTTTCCGACAGGATTTGACTAACCATCCGGCATTTGACATATGTATCCGGGATAGCAGGCGAATTTCGGCTTTTTTTGACGAACCGTCCGCCATCGAAATGCCAGCGAGGGGGACTGCCCATGTTGTCGGGCCAGATACTTGATACTATGATCAGCTCTTGCGAGAACGCCAAAAGCGTTCTGCGTCGTGCCGCTATCGATCCCTCCGACCGAAAAACTCTGAATATAACCATGGGCGCTACGGTCGCTGCTGACTTTCTTGGTCGGACCCCTGAGGCACTCGCCAAGGCCGAGGCTCGAGGCCGCCTCCCCGCCCCAAAAACCTCCAACAACGGCCGGCGCTTCTACACGGTCGAAGACCTGATCGCCATTCGCGATGCTCTCGGGATCAAAATGGGTAAGCTTCCCGACGAGCGCGCGGTGGTCGTTGCAGTTCAGAACTTTAAGGGCGGCGTCAGTAAATCGACCACCTCCAAGCATCTGGCCGATTACCTGGCACTGCGTGGGTATCGCGTTCTCGTCGTTGACTGCGATCCTCAGGCTTCGATGAGCGTCATGTTCGATGTGGATCTGGAGGAGCTCGTGGATGAAACCCACACCCTCTCCAATTTCCTGTCTCCGCGTATCGACGAGGCCGACTCATTTCGGAAAACAATCCGGTCTACCGCTTGGCCCAACATTGACATCTGCCCTGCAAACCTGGGCTTGCAGGACACTGAATGGGAATTAACGGCAACGATCGAGGAAGGTCCTCAAGCGATCGCCGGCGCATTTCGCATGCTGCGCATCGGTCTTGAAGAAGTTCGTCAGGATTATGATGTCATTATCCTAGATCCTCCCCCAGCAATGGGTTTTCTGGGCGTCAACACGTTGAGCGCTGCAGACGGTCTGCTGATTCCCGTTCCTGCCCGTCAGCTCGATTACCTTTCGACCATCCATTTCATGCAAACCTGCCGCGAGGCCATGAGCCTGGTGTCGAAATTCGACGCCACGATCGACTACGGCTTCATCCGAGTGGTTTGCACTATGTTTCAGCCGAACCGCACAAACGAAGCACAAATGCTTCAGGTGATGGAAAAGACCTATGCAGGTCAGATGCTTTCCACGCCTATCCTCCTGTCGGAAGAGATTAAAAACGCCGGCATTGCCATGTCGTCAATTTATGAGATCAACAAGCCGTACGGATCGCACCAAACCTATACCCGGTGTCGCGACAATTTGAACTCGGTCTTCCGCGAACTCGAAAAGGATATTTGCAAGCAGTGGCCCTCGCGCCTTACGCAGCTTGGCACTGATCGGTTGACGGAGGCGGCATGAGCAGCGGAGCAGGACGCCGTCGCAGTCTTCTGACGAACGCGATCGACAGCCTCGGAACGTCGCCGGCGATCCCCGATCCCGAGGCAAAAGTAGCGCAGTCTGAGGAAGCGCAGTCAGAGCCGCGTCGGCGAGAACCGTCCCCCCCTTCCTTTCTCGAACGCCGAGGCGTCGCGATTGAAGAGATTGGTCGAACGGTAAAGCGTCTAACTATCCGGCTCCGACCCGACGAATGCAGCGTGTGGCCGGGCAATGCCCGCGAATACGCCAATCTCACCTACGAGCGCTGCGCCTCCTTGATCGACTCCATCAAGGAAGAGAATGGCAACCGGGAACCGGTCGTCGTCCGTAGGACGCCGGATGCCGAGAAGCCTTACGAACTGATCGTAGGCACCCGACGTCATTACTCGGTCTCATGGCTCCGCGAAAATAACCATGCGGAACTTGACCTCATCGCGCGTATCGAAACGCTTGATGATGAAGGCGCATTTCGCCTGGCGGACATCGAAAACCGCGAACGCGAGGACGTCACCGATCTGGAGCGAGCTCGTAATTATCTCCATGCCATCGACGCCTATTATAATGGCGTTCGCAGTCACATGGCCGACCGCCTGGCAATCGGAAAGCAAAACCTGCACAATCTGCTACAACTCGCAGAGCTTCCAAATGAGGTGGTGCAAGCATTTGCAGATCCGTCGGACCTAAAGGTTCGTCACGGGATGAAACTTTCACCGCTCCTCAAACAGGCGGACTTTCGAGAAGCAATTTTGGACGTAGCGCGCGAGCTCGCAAAGGAGCAGGCTGAGCGTCGTGCATCGGGCCAAGAGCCCATTGATGGCCCTCAGGTCTATCAGCGCCTAGCCGCTGCCAGTTCCAAAAAGGAGGAAAAGCCCGCGCGACGCCCGAAGGCAGCCGTGAATTCTGCGGGAGGCGATGAGATCGGTCTGATTGTCTCTGACACAAAGGCTAAGGGAATCACCATCAACATCAATCCTAAGCGTTCGATCGATGTGGAGGAGATTCTCACAGCTCTACGTCCGGTGATCGAGTCAGCGAAATTCAGCAAGCGATAATTCATATTTTATCGTTCAAAAACAATGATTTAATTACGAGTAAAACATGTTTTACTCGCTGATCTCCAGGAATGGCTATGGCTTTGAAAAAGGATGCCCGCGACGACAGCCAGGTTGACCTGTTTCTCCCGCAACTCACTGCCCTGCCCTTGCGCGATCAGCGTGAGACAATGGAGAGACCGTTCTTTTCTCTGTCAAAACGTAAGCGCCTGAAGCCAATCGACTATATCAGTCCCGATCGCAAGGTGACCGTCCATGTCAGTGCCAACTCGGAATATGGCCTCGCCACCATCTACGATCTCGACATTCTGATTTACTGCGCATCGGTCCTAATCGAGTATAAGCGGCAAGGGAAAAACGACATTCCTCAAACGCTACATGTCGTTCCATATGACATGCTATCTACGCTGAAGCGTGACGTCGGCGGACGGGCATATGAATTGCTCGGTAACGCCCTTGATCGCCTGCAATCAACCACTGTCAAAACGAACATCCGATCCGGCGACGCAGTGGAAACGACATTTTCCTGGATCGACAGCCACAGCCAACTCAAAGACCGTAACGGCCAAGTTCGTGGCATGCGGATTACGCTTGCGAAGTGGTTTTACGATGGCGTCCTCATGGAAGGCGGCGTTCTCGCCATCGATCCAGCTTATTTCTCGCTAACGGGTGGACGTGAACGTTGGCTCTATCGTGTCGCTCGTAAGCATGCTGGAGGCGCTGGTTCGGACGGATTCTCGATCTCGATGCCAACGCTGTACGAAAAGTCAGGTGCTGAAGGCGATTACCGGCGCTTTAAATTCGAAATGGCGAAGATTATCCGGGAAAATGGCTTGCCTGGATATTCGCTGGAACTGATCCAGCGCGACGATGCCGAGCCAATGCTTCGGATGACCAAGCGTGATGCCGACAGTAAGGACGCCACCCCCTCCCCAACGGCACCATCTACAACAGATACGAAGCCGAAAAACACAGCGGATGTAGCTGGTGAAGATCCGATCAGCTTCCCTGTACAAGGCTCCATCGCATTTGACGCCTTTGGAGTGATCGCCCGCGCAAACCTTCCTAGCCCGCAACGTGATCATTCAGCGGTGGCCGACGAGTTCCGCAGCTTTCTAAAGTCGCGCAAAATCGCTTTCGATGCTCAAAATATCACGCAGATATTCGCAACATTTTGCTCCAAGCAGCGATCGGCAAGCTGACGAGAGCTACACCGGAGGAGTCCGTCCACCCTCCCCCGCCCGTATCGAGATTGATGCTAAAGCGCTCCCCGGTACTACAAACATTGCTTCGGACGAGATGATGTCCCGCAGCGTGGTGTAGCTGAGGATGATCCCAGCATTTTCCGGCGTCGGTATGGGCCGCTCATACTCCGGAAACAGCCGAGAGCACGGTGATGGGATTGCCGCTGACCGGGCCCCTGGTTTCTACGGTCATGAAGGGGGCAAACTGGCCGGCCCATTCGCGTCGCTCTGTTCCATGAGGATAGCGACGTTCAGGCGAGTGATGGGAGCCTCACTGGGGAAAAGTGCCGACAACGTCGTTCCTGTGTGTTTGGTTTCGCCGAGCCGTTCGATGGGGTTGGTGCTGTAG
Organism: Sphingobium sp. TB-6; assembly: GCF_012927365.1. Taxonomy (NCBI): domain Bacteria; kingdom Pseudomonadati; phylum Pseudomonadota; class Alphaproteobacteria; order Sphingomonadales; family Sphingobiaceae; genus Sphingobium; species Sphingobium sp. TB-6. Next base: position 17,334 of record NZ_JABBGL010000032.1, read on the forward strand.
AGCTTGGCGCGGGGAAGCTCATATAAGCCAACTTCAAGTTCAGTTTCGTCCATCAGGGTCGCCAGCTTAGACACTTTGGGCCGGATCTAGTCGGCGACGGCGCGCCATTGGTGGCTCGCGGCTTCGGCGGTCTCCCTGCGCGAAGGCGTGGCGATGAAGGCGGAGACGACCCTCCGGCCGCTCTTTCCGGCGTGGGCCAAGGCATCGCGCGTGAAGTGCGCCCTGCAGCGTTGCCACCTGGCACACAACAACTTGGCGACCGCCTTGATGCCTTCATGCGCGTCGGAGATGACGAGCTTCATCGTGATTCCTTCCGTCAGGTTCGAGTGTCGCAATCCAAACCTATCTGGAAATCACGGTGGCCACCTCACTCCTCAACAAACCACGCTGCGAGACATCCTCTTGGACGACAAGTTCAGCGTTCCCGAAATCCCGAACCGCATGCGCACTTCGCGCAAAAATCTCCACGTCGCTCAGCGCCACATTTCCCACAGCGAAGCGCCCCACGCTGTCAGCAATGACGATGAATTCCGCCTTCGGGGCTCTAGAATCAGTGTTTTCCGGAAAACAGAACTGCGCCCGCTGCGTCGGCAGGAGGACGACCTTCTGCTTGTGGAATGGCGTGACAATCCTGCGCGGGAGGCGCCAAGCGCTGCGCTGGCCGTAATGGAGCAACCAGATCTGACCGAGCATTTTGAGAGCCACAACAAAGCGGCCTCGAAACCTCATGCGGGCTATTCATCTCTTAGAGAGGGTTGCTTTACAAATACGTTCGCGGACACCGGCTAGCGTGCATCCCCGGTATTTCAGGAACGCCCAAAACGCGACAATTCCAACCTTTCCTGAGTCCCACTTACAGACCAACATTACTAGGACGACATTGCGCGCGCATCAAAGCCCATGCAGCTTTGAATACCCAAGTCTCAATGGGCAGCAGGATCGCCAAGCTGGGTGTTCCACCGCGCGCAATGAAGAGGCACGACGTCGTTCCTGAAATACCGCGTCTGCGCATTCAGTCGAGCCGAAGGGGAGGGGAGGCAGCCGTTCCTAATGTCCCGTGGCATTCCGTCAAACAGGCCGCCGAATCTGCGATATCCCCTAAACTATGCCTGCCATTGATGAGCCTCCAGAATTGGCCTCTTCTCGGCGTTCCTAATGTCCCGTGGCTGAGGGCTTGGTAATTCCACAACGACCGTTCACCTGTCTTTGGCGCGCGGTACCGCTACGTCGCCAACTTCGTCGGAACGAGCCGCCGCGAACCCGCAAAAACGGGACTTTTCTGCGGGTTTGGAGGCAGGTAAAACATGTTTTACTGGACCTTGGGTCCATCTTTGACGCCCGCAATGCCACGGGACTTCAGGAACGCCTCACGGTACATTGGGAACCGAATCACGGTGCATTAGGAACACAAGCTTCGGGACTTTAGGAACATAGTCACGGGTTTTCAGGAACGCCCCTAATCGACCGACTCGTGCTGACTCCGCGATTCGCGGTAGATGCGGATGCCTTTAACCTCTTATGGATTCTCTTAAAGGATTTAAGGGGCGCCTACGGCGCTTCCTTCTTTAGATAAATTTGACAAGCTACGGCTTCGATAGCGGATAGCCCATCACTAATCCGGCATTTCTCACCTCGATGCGTCCGTCACTCCAGTTCAGCTAGAGCTGGCACGATCCGCGTCCTAACTTCCCTGGCCACATCCGATGCACACCCGACGGAAAGGCGTCTAATCACCTCGGCAACGTCGCGAAAGGGGTTGCTGGTGGCATCGGGAGCACAACGACATGCTTGGCAATGTCATGGTGGCAGCCCCGCGTCCTTCTGTCCACCAAGCGAGGCATCCCGAGCTATCCGGTGGATGAGAATGATCCCACATGCATCATCCGGCGGTTGGACGGTCAGACGGCGCGGCCCCCGATCGTTGACGGACAGTTTGTCGAGATCAAATGACCGGCCTTCGAAGCGCGATCGATCAGATCCTCCAAGCGCAGACCGAAACAGAAGAGCCGCTGGCCATCATCCTGGCTGGTCATAAGGGTTCAGGCAAATCGACGTCGTGGCGAAAGTTCCTCTCCTCTCAATGAGACTCGCCGCTGCTCCATGCGGGTCGGATGATGCGGTCCTTCCTCCCGAACCGCGAGGGAAGGGGGCTCTACCGGACTAGGCCCATCACTGCGCGATGATGGCCAGGGTTGGCAGCAGGTGCAGCATGAGCGCAGGCATGCCGTGGAGCTGGCCAAGCTCGTCTCCCGATTTCCGCGTACCCAAATGGCGATCCATGCCGGGATGAAAATCGCGGATGCCACTGTGCTCACGGACAACAGCCGCCCCGAGAAGCAAGCTATTACCGTCTGCCGGGTTCCGCTCGGAAACGCTGCCCTGTATGACAGGCGAACGGACGGCGGTTCCGTCCTTGTGGCAATTGTGGATTGGCTCGAGATCGTCAGTCCCGTGGCGTCCTAAGCGAGGGATTGTGGAGATCGCGTGGTCGCGAATACTGTAAAAACAGAACAAAGCATGAAACGCCCCAAAATGCCCACAGAAGCCCGCAGGGCGCTTTTTGAGGTTTCAGGTACCCACGCCTTATCGCCAATGCATTTTGCCGCTCAGGGAGGCTCTGGGAGGAGCCCATTTTCGTCCCCTTCCGCCCAGAAATCAGCAGCAAAGGGATCAGCCGCAGGTCGGAGCCGCCGACCCGGGGCAGGTCGACCTGGGGCAGGTTGACTGACCGGGATGGCGTAGCTGCGATAGCTCGCCTGCCCGGTGCGTTCGAGCAGCAGCCCTTCGCCGACCGCAATGGTCAACAGTTTGATGGCTCCGGCTGACGTCAGCTTCAGCGCTTGCGCCACCTGGCCGCTGGTGACAGTGGGACGGGCCATGGCGAACCGGAGCACGTCCTTCAGGCGCCCGAGCCGCCGCCGCGCGGTGAGGTGGCGGGCGACCCGCTGGGCATAAGCGCGCAGGCGGGTGTCGGTCTCCAGATGGACTTCGGCGCCCATCTGGATCGCGTCGAGCCAGAGCCTGTCGAGTTCGGCGCCACGGGCAATCTTCCACAGGCCGCCGGCGTGCCGTAGGCCGAGCGCGGTGAGTCCGCCGCTCGAGCCGGGCCAGCGTCCGGCACCCCAGCGATCGCCGATCAGCAGGCTCGCGACCAGATCGCCGCGTCCGAGCGGCGCGTGCTGCCGCCACAGGGCTGCGATGCGGCCGCTATGGAGCAGGGGAGGGGAGGGGGGTAAGGCACGACACGCTTCCTGCCAGCGCGCGATCGCGGCAAGGCGCTCGGCAGGATCGTGCGCGATCGGGGCGTCCCACGCGCCTGGGTCGAAGGCGCGCGGCGGGTCGGCCCCGAACCAGGCGAGCAGCGCGACGGGGTCGTGGGCGAGGGCGGTGAGCGGGATAGGCTGGCCGATCGCCTGCTTCCAGTGGGTCAGGTCGTAGGCGGTGGCCGCCACTCGCCCGCGCGTATCAATTATGATAGCCTCATCGGGCAGGTCCAGCGAGTCCAGGCCGGCGAGCGCCTGGCGTTCGGCCAGCGCCATCCGCGTCGGCAGGGGGCCGCGCACCGGGCTGAGCGTCACCCGGTCGGCGAGGCGGGCGAGGGCGGCCTGAGCGTCGGCATAAGCGAGCAGTAGGTCGGGCGGGGCAGGGGCGATGGCCATTTCCGCTGCTTTATGCCAAAATTTACGCCGTCCGAAAAGCCGTTATCCTCGTGCTTTTGACCACCGCTATTCAACGGAAATACCCGTTCGGAAAGTGTGCTTTTGCCTCTGTTGATATAAACATGCGATAAGTGCAGTTATCATATCTCCATATTTGACGCTTCTCTATAAGGTGGGCTACACAGCGCGCCGATGGATCACGCTGCGCCGATCGATGAAAACGCCCTGACAGCCGAAGAAAGCGGCGCGCCAGCGCCCATTCCTTCGGGCGACGATCTGTCCTGGGCCGTAGTTAAGATGCGCGCCGGCGAAACCATCGTCGTCAACGCGCCGCTGATCGCCGCCTACCAGGCCGCGTCGTCGCCGCACAGCATCCGCGCGCTCAAATCCGACCTCGAGGCGTTCGACCTCTGGTGCCGGCGCCACAACCGGATCGCGCTGCCGGCGACGCCGGAAACCGTGGCGGACTATCTCGATGCCCGCGCGGGGAAGGGGAGCAAGCCGGCGTCGCTTGGCCGCTACAAGGCGTCGATCGCCAAGATCCACCAACTGCTCGATCTCAAGGATCCAACGCCGGCCTCGCTGGTGAAGTTGCGCCTGCAGGCGATCCGTCGTCGCCTCGGCACCGCACAGAAACAGGCGCGGCCGCTGCGGTTCAAAGGGCCGGTGCGCAACGTCGAGCGCGACGAGCCTCGCGGGCTCAACGTGCGGGCGCTGCTCGAGAGTTGCCCGGAAGATCTGCCGGGCCTGCGCGATCGCGCCCTGCTCTCGTCCGGCTATGACACCGGGCTGCGTGCCTCCGAGCTGGTCGCGATCGAAGTCGAGCACATCATCGAGGCGATCGATCCCGATGGCCGGCTGCTCAGCATTCCGCGCAGCAAGGGCGACCAGGAAGGCGAGGGGGCCACCGCCTATCTGAGCCCACGCTCCGCTCGGGCGATCGCGGCCTGGTTGGAGGCCTCGGGGATTGAGAGCGGGCCGGTGTTTCGGCGCGTGAACGTCCGGCGCTACAGGGCGAAGGCAGCGGTGCGTGGGCGGCCGATCGACAGCATTACAGGGCGGGAAGCATGGGATCTGCGCAAGACGCTTCCGAAACGGGCTGTGCCGGCGCGGGTGGAGTATGATGTGGGGGAGGGCGCGCTCCACCCCGCGTCGGTCGGGCCGATCTATCGAGCGATGATCCAGCGGGCGTTCGATCTCGGCGCGCTGCCCGATCTGACGGCCGAGGATCTGGCTCGGCTGCTGAAGGGAATCAGCGCGCATTCGACGCGGGTGGGGCTTAATCAGGACCTGTTCGCGAGTGGTGAAGATCTCGCCGGGATCATGGATGCGTTGCGATGGAAGTCGCCGCGGATGCCGCTCGCGTACAATCGCAACTTGGCGGCAGAGCAAGGGGCGGCCGGTCGGTTGATGGCAAAAATCGCTTAGCTCGCGGCTATGTGAGCTGGAAAATCTCGACACCGTCATCAGAGGTCATCGCATCAGATGTTATCTGAATTACCCTAAGTACGAACGGATGGCGAACACCGCTCAGGGGGCAGTGCGCCGGACGCCAGCGAGCGCCATTTCCCGATAAACGGTAGCACGGCCAAGGCCAAGCTGGCGCGCAGCATGGGTTGGCGACATTCCCGCCACGACCAGGTTGAGGGCGGCTTTCGCCTTTTCAGGGTCCAACGGCGGGCGGCCCGGTAACTTGCCCTTGGCCCGCGCCGCGGCGATACCGTCCTTCGTCCGCTCGGCGATCAGCCGCCGCTCAAAATGCGCGATCGAGCCGAAGACGTGGAACACAAGTTCGCCTGCCGCCGACGAGGTGTCGAGCTTCTCCTCGAGGCTAAGCAGCGCGATGCCGCGCTCCTTCAGGGCTGTCACGACGGTCAATAGTTCGCCGAGCGAACGACCGAGTCGGTCAAGGCGGACGACCGCCAGCGTGTCGCCGGCGCGCGCGTACGCGAGCAGTTCGGCCAATCCGGGTCGGTCCATCGACTTGCCCGATCGCACGTCGGTAAACACCTTGATCGCACCCGCCTGTTCGAGACGCATCGTCTGCCCGGCGACATCCTGGTCGCCGGTACTCACGCGCGCGTAGCCCAATATGCCGCTCAACCACCGTCTCCCAAACGTCCGGTCTAGGGACGTCGACGCCGAGGCTGCGCGACACCACCCAAAACCGTCCAGAGACTACGTCTCATTAAGACCGTATGTCCACGATTATTCTCACCCTTTTGTGGACGGATTTCACCATGGCACGACGCGACCTCCTCACTGATGCCGAACGGCGTGCGCTGTTCGGCGTGCCCGAGACCCGCGAGGATCTCGCGCGGCACTATATGTTGTCGCCGCGCGACCTCGTTTCCGTCGTGGCCAAGCGTGGCGACACAAACCGGCTCGGCTTCGCGGTGCAGTTTGCGCTGCTTCGCCATCCCGGGTTCGGCTTCACGCTCGAGGAGGGCGCGCCCGAACACCTTGTCGCCTTTATGGGTGAACAGATTGGCGTCTTCGCTTCGGCGTTCGACCGCTACGCTGCACGCCCCGCCACCGCGTCTGTTCACGCACGCGACGCCGAGGCGGCGCTCGGATTGCGACAGCCGACCAATGCCGACCTGCCTTTGCTGATCGAGGCCGGGGCCAAAGCAGCATGGTCGACCGATCGCGGGGTGCCCATTGTGATCGGTATCACCGAAGCGCTTCGGGCGTCGTGTATCACGCTGCCATCGCCGTCGGTGATCGAGCGTGCCGGAATCGCCGGTCGCGCCCGCGCGCGACTGCGTGCCTACGACGCCCTGCTCGTTGGTGTATCCGCCGACAGCCTGGCCAAGCTCGATGCTGTGCTGGTCGTCGATCCGCAGACCGGGCTGACGCCGCTCGCCTGGCTGCGCGAGATTACCACCGCCCCGACGCCGGACAATGTGCGCGGGTTGCTTGACCGACTGGCGCGCGTGCGCGACATCGGGCTGCCCGTCGCGATCGGCGACGCGATCCATCCCGATCGGCTTCGCCAGCTCGTCCGCGAGGGTCGTGCCTCCTCTGCGCAGCTTATCAGTCGCTATACACCGTCGCGTCGGCGCGCTACGCTTGCGGCGATGATCCTCGACCAGGAGGCAAAACTGATCGACGCCGCGCTCGACATGGCCGATCGCATTATCGGCGGCAGCTTTACGCGCGGCAACAACAAGCAAAAGAAAAGCTACGCGGCAACCACGCGCGATGTCGGGCGCATCATGCGGCTGTTCGATCGCACGGTCGCTGCGCTGGAGGAAGCACAGGAAAGCGGGATTGATGGCTTCGTCGCGGTCGATGCAGCAGTGGGCTGGGACAAGCTGCTCCGCGCACGCGGCGAAGCCCGCTCCATCGCCAGTCTTGCGGGCGAGAACCCCTTGCTGCGGGCGGCGGACCAGTGGAGCCGGCTGCGCAAATTCACGCCGCTGCTTCTCGAAGCCATCGATTTCAAGGCTGGACGCGGCAGCGCGTCGACGATCGCGGCCGTGAACACGCTGCGCGAAATGAACCGCTCGGGACGCCGCGATGTACCCCCGGCCGCGCCGATGCCGTTCCGCAAGGACTGGCGGACGCTGGTCAAGGAGGGCGGCGACAAGCCTGATCGCCGGCTCTGGGAAACCGGCCTCATGGCGCACCTGCGCAACAAATGGCGCTCGGGCGACGTGTGGGTCGAGCGCTCGTCCAATTATCGCAAGTTCGACAGCTACATGCTTTCCACCGCCGAGGCTGCGCCGATCGCCACCGACCTGAAGCTGCCTGCGACCGCCAACGAATGGATCGCCGATCGGGGTCGCGAACTCGACCGGCGGCTGAAACGCTTCTCCCATCGCCTTGCCCGCGGCCAGGTCGAGGGCGTCACGTTCAAGGACGGCAAGCTGTCCATCACTCCAGTGCGTGCCGACGAGTCCGCTGCCGCCAAAGCGCTCGCCGCGCGCATCGACAGCCTGATGCCACGCGTGCGCATCACCGAACTGCTCCACGAGGTTGCACGCGCGACCGGTTTTACGCAGACGTTCCTCAATCTTCGGACCCGGGAACAGCATGACAACGAAAACGCCTTGCTCGCCGCGATCCTGGCTGATGGCTCCAACCTTGGTCTCGCACGCATGGCACAGGCGAGCCAGGGTGTTACTCCTGACCAACTCGTCTGGACAAGATCGGCCTATATCGCACCCGACAACTACAAAGCCGCGCTGGCACGGATCATCGATGCCCATCACGCGCTGCCGATCGCGGCGGTATGGGGTCAGGGCACGACGTCCTCATCGGACGGCCAGTTCTTCCGCTCGGGTAAGCGCGGCAGCGGCGCCGGGGACTTCAACGCCAAATACGGCGTCGATCCGGGCTTTTCCTTTTACACGCACGTCTCCGATCAGCACGGCCCCTATCATGTCACTGTCATCTCGGCCGCAACACACGAGGCACCCTATGTACTCGACGACCTGCTTCACCATAGCACCGGGCTGGGGATCGACACGCATTACACCGACACCGGTGGCGCGACCGATCACGTTTTCGCACTATGCCGGATGCTCGGATTCCGCTTCTGCCCGCGCCTGCGTGACTTTCCCGATCGCCGGATGGCGTGCGTCGAGGCCCCTGGACAGTATCCCTTGCTGAAACCACTAATGGGTAACCGGGTGAAGGTCGATGTCATCCGCCAGCATTGGGACGAAATCGTCCGTCTCGTCGCCTCGATGAAAGCGGGTGCCGTCCTGCCCTCGGCAATGCTGCGCAAACTCGCCGCCTATGAGCGCCAGAACCAGCTCGACCTCGCACTCCGTGAGATCGGCCGCGTCGAGCGCACGATCTTCATGCTCGATTGGCGGGAAAGCCCCGCATTGCGCCGACGCTGTCAGGCCGGCCTCAACAAGTCCGAACAGCGCCACTTCCTCACGCAGGCAATCTGCACTTTCAAACAGGGCCGCATCGCCGATCGCTCCCACGAGGCCCAGCAATTCCGCGCCTCGGGCCTTAATCTCATCATTGCCGCGATTGTCTATTGGAACTCGACCTACATCGCGGATGCGGTCGCGCATCTTCGCACGATCGGCGAAGACGTGTCGGACGAACTGTTGGCGCACACCTCGCCCGTTGGCTGGAGGCATATCGCCTTCTCAGGCGACTTCCTATGGGATCGCGCGGCCGCGATGCCAGCTAAACGGCGACCGCTCAACCTGGCACGGACGAGCGGGGCCACTTGATGCAAGCACATGTTCGCTATCTGTACTCGCTTAGCGCAATTCAGATAACATCCGTTGCGACAATCTCCATTAGAGAACATGTCGAGCGCCTCGGCGATCTCGCGGAACTCACGCCCTCTTGCTGCGATGTCGGCTTGCCCGCGCATTTCGCTGTCGCCCATGCCGGCAAGATCGAACGCCACCACGTCATAATCTTCGGCAAGAAATGGTGCAATGAAGGCAAAGCAACGTGAGTGGGCAAGAAGGCCGTGCGTCATCAACACCTTTGGCTTGTCACGGTCGCCCCAGCGGAAATAGTGCGCCCTGGCGCCATCGATCTCCGCATAGCCCTCTTCCCGCGGCACTTTCAGCGCGGATACAAACCATTCGGGCAGTTGCGAACCATCGCCAGCCCAAACAGGATCGATGTCCGTCGGAAGCTCTTTTATCATTGCTTTGTCATTAATTGCGTTGCGGATTCCTTACCCGGGAATTCAATCCCTACGTGAGTCAGCATCACAGGAGGTTGGTATAACCCGGCCACCTCTGTGGTTTGGCACTTGGAGCGGGCTTCGAGGGACGTCAAGCCATAAACCATACGCATGAGTATTGACGTAAGCCTTCAATTTTCATAAGGGTGTCATTAGTCTCCCCAGAGACAGAATATATCAGGAGAGTAAGTGGGATGAGCTGCGGATCTGTCGAGCAGTTACTCTATGACGTGAGTACGTCGCGTAGCCGCCGGGAGGCGTTCTGCCAGAATCCCAAGGAGGCGGTAGGCAAATACGCGCTCACCGACCCAGAACAAAATATGGTCGTGGGCCTTAATGTCGAAGACCTGTTTGAATATGGCATAAATCCGATGCTCTTGATGGGTTTCTGGACCAGTGTGCGTGGGCCACAGTCGATGCCCGAATATCTTGCTCGAGTTCCCGATCTTGCATCCCGCTTAGAAGCCTCGTCTGGCTGATTGGGTAATTCACTGCCCTTCTCAAGCCTGAGCAAATTGGACCGCGAAAGAGAGTTGTCAGATGGCGGAAATTGTTAGCGGCTATATAATGCCGCATGATCCCTTGCTGTTCATAAATCCGCATAAGAAGGAGCGAGACTATCTGCTCGGCGCTTACAAGAAAATACGTGATAAGGTGGAGGCGCTGGGGGCGACAAGGGCGATAATATTCGGAGCGGACCATTACATTCTTTTCAGCCCCCGCTGCCTTCCGCAATTTCTCATTGCCACAGGCGAGTTGCATGGCCCGATTGAGAGGTTGCCTGGAGTTCCGAACTCACCGATCGCCAGCGATCCGGATTTCGCTCGTATGCTCGTGGATTTCGCCCACGGTAGCGGGTTCGACGTAGCGGTCTCTCGCGATCTTGGTGTTGATCATGCCATAGGCGTGCCGGCCCAGCTTGCCTTACCGACAGACGGATCCGTCAAGACCGTTCCCGTCTACATGGCCAGCGGGGTTGAGCCGTATGTTCGTCTTCAACGTGCGTATGAATTCGGACAGATGGTGCGCGAAGCAGTCGCCGCCATGTCAACCGACGACCGGATTGTGCTGATCGGCAGCGGAGGCATAAGCCATTGGGTCGGCACGGGCGAGATGGGACGGATCAATCCCCAATTCGATAAGAAGGTTCTCGATGCGATCCAGTCCGGTGATCCTTCGACGCTTCTGGCGATGACTGACCAGGAAATCATGCGTGACGGTGGGAACGGCGGGATGGAAATCCGCCATTACCTCGCTGTGATGGGTGCGCTTCCCGCAGGGGCGGGCGAGGTGCTGGCCTACGAGGCTTGGCCGGGCGGTGTAACTGGAATGGGGTTCGCGGAAATCCTGCCAGCGGCTTGAGATTAGAAGCGCAATCAACTTGAACGGGAGAATGGGGTGCCAAAACTAGTCAAAGAAACGGCCGACCGGGAAGAATTGGGTTCTAAAGTAAGCGCTTGGGTCAGCGTAGGCGACGGTGCGCTTGATCGCCGGATTTTCTGGCAGGAGGATATCTATGCGCTCGAACTGGAACGAATCTTTGCCAGATGCTGGATCTTCGTTGCCCATGATTCTCAATTGCCTGAGGTTGGGGATTTCCTGACAAGCACGATAGGTGAGGATGCGGTCATTGTCTCCCGCGGGGAAGACGGCAACATTCACACCTTCCTCAATTCTTGTTCTCATCGAGGGAACCGTGTGTGCTTTGCTGAGGTAGGTAGCGCCCGCCGGTTCACCTGCAATTTTCATGGGTGGTCTTACGGCCTAGACGGCAGCCTGAAGAGCGTGAGCCGACCACAATCCTACGATGGGAATGCCAATTTCGACAAGGCCCGGCTCGGTCTTCACCGGGCCCGTGTAGAAAATTACAAGGGTATGAATTTTGCCTGCTTCGATCCCGATGCGCCATCCCTTGAAGAATATCTAGGTGAATTCCGCTGGTATCTCGATGTTATTCTAGACAATGACGAAGGAGGTATCGAGTTTATTGACGGCAACATCAAATCCCGTCTCAAATGCAATTGGAAGTTCCCCGCAGAAAACTTTGTGGGCGATTCCTACCATGCACCCTGGACCCACAGTTCAGCCTTGATCGCTATGTTCGGCAAACAGCCGACCATGCGCCCTGATCGCTCTTATCACGCTAACGTCAACGGCCATGGATGGGAGTTCGGACTGGATTTCATCGGTAACGCTGCAACCCTCAACTCGCCGCAGATCATTGAGTATCTTCGTGAACAAGAAGTCAAGTTTGCTGAAAGACTGGGGAAGATCCGCAGCAGGATGGTGGGTGCGCTCAGTTCGGCCAACGTATTTCCCAACCTGTCCTTTCTGGCAGGGCATAACACCTTTCGGACCTGGAACCCGAAGGGACCCAGCGAAACTGAGCTTCACACATGGGTGTTTCTGAATGCCAATGCCCCGCAGGAACTGAAGGATGAGTATCGGCGCGGAGTGATGCTGACCTTTTCTCCAGCCGGTGTCTTCGAGATGGATGACGGAGAGAACTTCGAAAATTGCACTTCGGTCAACGCAGGCGTCGTGACTCGACGACAAAAGCTTCACGTTGGAATGGGGCTAAATTCAAAGATTGACCATAATGAACTTAAAGGGAACGTTTACCAGAGCCAGATCAACGAGGCAAACCAGCGCGCATTCTATCAGCGTTGGGCAGACTTGATGGGTGCAGAAAATTGGGCCGATGTGCCCATCCGCTGAGTATCAATTAGAGGTGAACGTGACTCAACCTGATCAAATCGAACTTTGCGATAGTCCCGAAGTTCCAATCGTTTTGCTGTTCGAGATTCAGCAGTTCCTGTATCGAGAGGCCCGTCTTCTCGATGGCGAACAATATGATGAATGGCTGAATTTGCTAGCAGATGATATCCATTACTGGGTTCCTGGCGTACAGGCTCGCTATAGGAAGGATAACACGAAATTCAGCCTTGGCCGCATGGCATTTTTTGACGATGATCTCGAATATCTCAAGATTCGAGTTGCCCGTGCGAAGCAGCCGTCTGCTTGGGCCGAAGATCCTCCGACGAGGCACTTCCATCTAGTGGGCAACATAGAGGTGGAAAAGACCGAGAATCCCGCCGAGTGGACGGTACATTCTGTCATTCTGAACAACCGAAATCGAGCTGAGGATGATGAAATGGAGCTCAAGGCTCGCCGAGTTGATCTGATCAGGCGAGATAAAGATGGTTACCTCAAATTGGCAAGGCGCAAGGTATTCTTACAGAATACAGTATTACAGGCAAAAAACATAAATACGTTTCTTTGATCGTATTGATATCAGCTCCATTTTCTTCCCCAGAATGGGACTTGAGCAGAATCCGATCACTTGTCTGTCGTAGCTGTGTTATTCGGTGAACGCTTCATGCGGGCCATGGCGACCTGATGTTCAACCGCCACCCCGTCACGAAATTTCTGACAGTCCCCTTTAGCCCGCCTTATTCACGAGGCTGTTCGATAGGGATTGTCGGGGGTTTGTTCTGGCGTGTCGGGGTGAGTTGGACACGGTCGGCCGTAGCGCCTGTTTCATCGCGGTTTTGCATGGCTTGGGGTTTTGCTGAGGGGTTCGGTGGCGGACACGGCCGCGCCGTTCAGGGGCTGGCGGCGCGAAGCGTGATGGCAAGATCGCGGTAGAGCACGGCATCGGGGCAAGCGCTGGCGAAGGCGATGCGGATACGGCTGGCGGTTTCGACGACGCGGGCGGCGACCTTGATGAGCCGGAGGCGGATGGTGGCGAACTCGGCATTTTTCAGCGTCACGGTAACGGGCATGGCCTGACGCAGCTTCCACATCAGCCAGTAGGCTGCGGTGTGGAGGATGAGGCGCATCTGGTTGGCATTGGCCGACCGGCACGAGGTGCGGTCGCTCTTCAACTGCGTCTTGTGGAGCTTGATGAGGTTTTCGGCCTGGCCGCGTGCACAGTAAAGCGCGTCGTAGATATGCTCGGGCGTCCCGGTCTCGATCGCGGTGACGACGAAGCGGATGTCGAGGCCGAGGGAGGTGGCTTCGATCCGCGCGGTGACCCGGCGTTTGGTCGGCCCCCAGGACTTGGCGGCATAACGGGTCTCGGCATAGCGGCGCAGCACGTCCGGACCGCCCGATGCCAGGCCCAGCGCCCGGTCGGTCGCGCAGGCATCGGCACAGGCGACGATCACGGGATCGGCGTGGAGCGCCTTGTTGCCCGGCAGGCCGAACACATAATCGATGCCGTTCTTCTCGCACCACGTCATGATCTCGGGCCGGCCATAATGACCGTCGCCGCGCAGCGTGATGCGGGTCGCGGGCCAGTGGCGCCGGATGCGCCGGATCAGTCGCCGGACATGGCCCGCCGTCTCGGCCCCCGAGGGCGTCTTGCCGGTGCGCAGCAGCATCGCGACAGGGCGGCCGGTCGCGGTGTCGTAGACATGGATCGGCAGGAAGCAGCGCTCGCCATAATGGCCGTTCCAAAACGACAGTTGCTGGCCGCCGTGAACGACATCGACCGTCTCGTCGATATCGAGCGTCACCGCGATCGGCGGCGCGGGATAGCTCGCACAGTAAAGATCGACGAGCGTACCGGTCATCCGCACCAGTTCGCGCGTCGTCGGCGCATTCTCCCAGCGGCTCATGGTCGGCTGGCTCGCCAGGCCGATCGCACCGCCCGGCAGCTTGCCGAGCGCCAGCTTGAAGCCGGGATCGTGGCGCAGCACGTCGAGGTCATCGGCATCCTCATAGCCGCAGGCGATCGCCAGCATGCGCGCGCGCAGAATGTCACCCAGGTCATGGACGACGCGGGCCTGGTCGCGAGGATCGGCGATGCAGGCGGCAAGCCGTTCCGCAAGGCCGAGCTGTCGCTCCGCCTGCGCCAGCAGCAGAACGCCGCCGTCCGAGGTCAGCCGCCCGCCATCGAACGCGGCAGTCACTTTCTTGCGGCAAATCGCTGGGAATGAAAAACGCGGTGCGCTACCTGTAATTGCTCACGGGGTTGGCAAAAAAGTGTTGCGCGGAGGTCGATTGGCTGATTCACCCTACGGATTTCACCACCGCCGCTTCATGTGCTGACCGAAGCCGAGAAGAACGAGTTGCTGCTCGCGCA
>NZ_JABBGL010000033.1:0-27325 GCF_012927365.1 Sphingobium sp. TB-6
GTTGCTCGCGCCCATTGGCAACATCCCGCCTGCCGAAGCCGAGGAGCGCTACTACGCCATGCTGGACGAAACACCCATGGCCGCATAATTTAAACCAAATGGCCTCCGGCAATCCCGGGGCGGTTCAGTTGAGATACACAATGGCGTAGTCAAATGCCTATGCTCGCCCCGCCACCTCAAACCTTCGTTTGTGATCCATGCTGATCGGCTATGCCCGCGTCTCCAAAGCCGATGGCTCGCAGTCGCTCGACCTGCAGCACGACGCCCTCCATGCCGCCGGCGTCGGGCCGGATAAAATCTATGATGATCGCGCGTCCGGTAGCCGCGATGACCGCCCCGGTCTCGCCGCCTGCCTCAAATCGTTGCGCGCTGGCGACGTCCTGATCGTCTGGAAGCTCGATCGGCTCGGCCGAACGCTCACCCATCTTGTCAACACGTTGCAGAACCTGTCCGATCGCGGCATTGGCTTGAGGGTTCTCACCGGCAAGGGCGCGCAAATCGACACCACGACGCCGTCGGGCCGCATGGTGTTCGGCATTTTCGCCACGCTGGCGGAGTTCGAGCGGGATATGATCCGCGAGCGCACCATGGCTGGCCTGGCCGCTGCTCGCGCGCGCGGCCGAAAGGGAGGCCGCAAGTTCGCCTTGTCCAAGGCTCAGGTGCGTCTCGCCCAAGCCGCTATGACCCAGCGCGACACGTCCGTCTCCGACCTCTGCAAGGAACTCGGGATCGAGCGCGTCACTCTCTACCGCTATGTCGGCCCCAAGGGCGAACTCCGGGACTATGGAAAGCGCGTCCTCGGCTTAGCGTAGGATTTCGCCCCCTCCCGCAAATGACCCCATGATCGCGCCCTGCCAGAGTGATTGGCACGAGCCGAGGCTGCAGCCGGGTGGCTGCGGCCGCGAGTGCGTGGCCCTGGCCCGCTTGTGATTTCTACCGCCAACGCCTATATAGGATGCCGTAAAGGTCGTATTTTGGTTTGCACATGACTTCGCTGGCTGATCAGATTCTCGAGCGCCTTGATGGAGGCAGGGCATTGAATAGGAGCGAACTCCTGCTCGATGCCGATTATGATTCTGTCGGCCGCGCGCTTCGCCAGCTGATGAAGGACAAGCGTATCGAGCGGGTGGGACGTGGTCAATATCGCAAGGCTGAGTCAGGCAAGCGCGCTCCGATTACCGAAACGATCGCCGATGCCATCGGCAGGAAGGTTCGCCGTTCCAAGCGGAATGTTTTCCTGCGCAGTGATTTCGCGCCGCTGGGAAGCTATGATGCGATCGGCCGGGCATTGCGGCAAAAAGCCAGGGACGGACAGCTCGTCCAGATCGGTTACGGTCTTTATGCCAAGGCCGAGGTTTCGCCCTTTACCGGTAAGCCGGTTCCGATCGTTGGTATCAAGAAGCTCGCGACCGAGGCGCTTGGGCGTCTTGGTAAGAAGGTGGTGCCTTCCTCGTTTGAAGACGCCTATAATCGTGGCCGTTCGACGCAGGTGCCAACGGGCCGGACAGTGGCGATCGAGGATCGGGTTCGGCGCAAGATAGGGTATGACGGAAATTATGTCGTTCTCGAACGCACCCGATGATGCCCTGCTGGGCCGCGTCGCAGGTGCGCTCGCTGTCGATGAAGCCTTTGTGGAAAAGGACTGGTTCGTTGTCCAGGCTATAGAGGGGCTGTCAGGCTTGGCGACGGAGGATTTCACTCCCGTCTTCTCAGGCGGCACGTCGCTGCTCAAGGCTCATGGGCTCATTCGTCGTTTCTCCGAGGACATCGATTTCAAACTACTGCTGTCAGACAGCTTCCTTGCGCGCAGCCGAAACCAGCGCAGACAGGCGCTAAAGTCTTTCCGGGATGCCATGGTGGATGCGTGGAAGGAGATGGGTTTCGAGGTCACCTCCTGCATCTCGCGCGATGAGCATCGCTTTATCGAGCTTGCGATGACCTATCCGACCAACCTGGAACCACATGGCTCCCTGCGGCCGCATATTCTGACTCAGATTTCGGCTAAGCCTCCCCGGCTAACTGTCCAGCACAAGGCGGTGGCGTCGTTCGCTGGACAATATGCTCGGTCTGCGCCGGAGGTACCGAACATTGCCTGTATCGATCCGGTCGAGACGGCGGCCGACAAGCTGAGCGCCTTCTCGTGGCGGATGCTGCTGCGCGACCGCGCCCATGCGGACGACGATCCCACCATTGTCCGCCATTTACATGACTTGGCGGCATTGGAGCCGCTGGCAACTGGGGATCGTCAGTTTCCGGCGCTGCTGAAGTCCGTCTTGGAGGATGACAGCGACAGGGGTGGCGGGGGCGTTGCGGATCTGACACCTAAGCAGCGGCTCGCGGCGATGCGCGAAAAACTCGCTGCTGATCCTGAATATGCGCAGGAATATGCGCGGTTTGTGGGCGGCATGGCTTTTGCCGGCGATGCCGATGTTCCTGGATTTGACGCTGCGGTAGCAGCGGTGGTCCGTCTGTGCGAGCTATTGGCAGATTGAGGCCTGCAAGGGTTTCTCAACGGCCAGAGATAAGAGATCGTTGGCGAAGATCGTGGTGGACTGCCACCATGACGGGTGAATTATGACGTGCTTGTCCTGCTCTGAGGGCTTTGTATTGGAGGGAATTTTCCGAGACATTCTTGGATGATTTGTGCCATGACGTCTGGGCGGGGAGATACTCGATTGACTGGATTCACCTTTGTCCACGCAGCTGATCTGCACCTTGACAGCCCACTTCTCGGACTAGCAGGTAAATCGGCTGAATATGCCGCGCGTGTCGAAGCGTCATCGCGCGAAGCGTTCGACAATTTGGTCGAACTTGCGATTCACGAGGGTTGCCGGTTCATGCTACTGGCCGGCGACATTTTCGATGGCGATCTGCGTAACTTCCAGACCGGCCTCTATTTCATGGAGGGAATGCGCCGGCTCGACGAAGCCGGGATCGCCGTATTCATGGTGCTCGGAAACCATGATTCCGCCAATCGATTTGCCGACAAGCTGTCCCTGTCCGGCAACGTCCATGTTTTTCCGAAGGCCAAGGCCGCCACGCATCTGCTCGACGATGTCGGGGTTGCGATTCACGGCCGGAGTTTCCCGCGCCCGGATGTCTCGGAGGATCTGGCGCGTGAGTATCCAGTGGCGGCTCAAGCATTGTTCAATATCGGCGTGCTGCACACCGCATGTGCTGGCAGCGAAGGTCATCATGCCCGCTATGCGCCCTGCACGCCCGAGCAGCTCGCAAATCATGGATATGATTATTGGGCGCTAGGCCATGTCCATGCCCATGCTGTGCTAAGCGAGCACCCGCATATCGTTTATCCAGGCAATCTCCAGGGTCGCCATCCGCGAGAGACCGGTCCCAAGGGTGCGGTGCTGGTCAGGGTTGATGAAGGTAAAGTGGTCGGCCTTGAGCATAGGGCACTAGATGTCGTTCGCTGGGCATCGGTCGCTATCGATGTTTCCGGGACAAAGGAAGAGCAGGAACTGCTGGACCTCATACGCAGCCGGCTCGCGGATTGCGCCGAGGCTGCCGACGGTCGACCCCTTGCCCTTCGGTTGACCGTAACCGGCACAACTCCGCTCCATTCCAGGTTGATCCTCGAGCGGGGGGCTTTCCGGGAGGATGTTGAAACGCTGCTGGCAACGCTCTCGCATGATGTTTGGCTTGAAAAGCTGAAACTGGAGACCCAGCATCCGGCTGTCCCCGAGGCGGTCGACCCCACTGTTGCCGGAAGGCTTGATCAGGAGCTGACGCGCCTAAGCCAGGACAGTGCGATCGCGGAGGTTCTCGAGGCGCGGCTCGCTGAAATTCGCACGAAATTGCCTGCCGGTGCCCATGCCGACTCCTTCATCGAGCAGATGCGCGCAGAAATCCCCGAACGCGCTGCCGCTCTGGCACGCAGTCTTGTGAGTGAGGCTGGTCATGCGCCTGACTGAACTTCGCCTTGAGAATTATGGCGGTTGCGCCAGCCGAGAGCTGGTCATCCCCGAGACTGCGGGGCTCACGGTCGTGTTTGGTGCTAACGAGGCAGGCAAGAGTACCAGCCTCGAGGCGATCAGCGATTTCCTGTTTTCGATCCCGAAGAATACGCAGCGGGGTAGCCTGTTCGGCTATGACGGCATGCGTATCGGTGCATCGATGCTGTTGGCCGACGGTAGCGTGCTGACGTTGAAAAGGCGCAAGGGCAATGGCCGAACTTTGGCCGATTCGGCAGGCACCGCACTCGACGATACAGTCCTCGCACCTGTTCTTGGAGCAATCACCCGGGACAGGTTCGAAACGCTCTTCGGTCTCAACCATGAAACCTTGCGCAATGGCGGCGAGCGGCTGCTCCATGCAGACGGGGATATCGGGCGCCTGATTGTCGAGGCGGGTGGCGGCTTGCGAACCCTTGTTTCCCGCCTAGAGGGTATCAATGCTGAAGCGGACAAGCTTTTTGACACGAGGCGTTCGGCGAGTCGTGTCTTCTACCAGCAGCTGACCTTCTTTGAGGCGGCAGACAAGACCGCCCGCAGCGCACAGCTGACCCGTGAAACCTATGAACAGACGCGCAAGGCGGCCTTGGCCGCCGCGGAGAAGCTGGGCACCTTGCGTGACGAGAGGCGCAGTCTTGGCACGTCGACGGCGAAGCTCGAGCGCGTGCTGCGCGTCGCTCCGTATCTCCGTCAGCTCGACGGTCTGGCGCTGGCACTGGGTGCCTATGACGATATCGCCTCCTTCCGAGACGACTTCGCCACCAAGGTTCGAGCCGCATTGGACAAGAGAAATGAGGCAGCAAAGCATCTGGATGGAGCCATCGAACGAAGGGACCGGCTCAAGGCCCGGCTAGACGCTCTGGTCGTGAATCAAGCGCTCAAGGCGTCGGAGAAGCGTATCCGTGATCTCGCCGAGCGTGCGATCCACGTCCGCAAGGCGCGATCCGATCGTGCCAATCGCCAGCGCGAGATCGATGATGGCGAAGCCCAACTGGCCGCATTACGCCGAATGCTCGGCCTTCCCGCAGATGCCGAACTATCTGCGCTCATCCCTGATCAATCGGCGCTCGACCACGTGCGTCGCCTTGCCGAAGAGGTGCTGGAGCGGCGGCCAAGTCTAGCTAATGCTCAGCTCCGCCTCGGCGAACTGGCAGATAAGCTCGCCCTGCTTGGCGACCGTCTGAATGCGGCGCGTGCGGCAGGGTTTGATGCTCCATCCGAAGCGTCGTCTTCGGTCTTTGCAAGCCTTGCTGCCCAGAAGTCGGCGCACTTGGCGCGCCAACAGGGGCTGGACAATGACAGCGAGGCATTGACCAAACGGCTCACGTTGCTCGGCTTCGACACCGTCGACGCGCTTGCCGCGTTCACCTGCCCAAGCGCGGAGGATGTTCGAAACGAACAGGTCGCGCGTGAGACATTGGGTTCGCAGCTTGAGGAGCAGGCCAAGCTCAAACGACAGGCGGAGCGCAGCATCGCCGCCGGTGAGGCTGATATCGCAGAGCTTCAGGCTTCCGGGATCATTGCGAGCGACACGTCACTTGCCGAGGCGCGTACCACGCGTACGGATGCATGGAAGCCGATAAAGTCAGCTTATGTAGGCGGACAACTTCCGGACGATGCAGACTCACGACATGAGGCGGCCGACAGGTTCGATGCTGCGCTCGTGTCTGCCGATGAACTGGCCGACCGCCGTGCCGCAGAAGCTAAACGTGCTGCCTCGCTTGCGCAGGCGCTGCGCCGTGTGGCGGATGCGCAAGCAGAAGCCACGGCGGCCGAAAACGAGGCGGACGCGCTTTCCAGGCAGTTGGAAGCGCGCGGCGCGGCATGGTCGAACAGTTTCCCGGACCTCCATGCCAGGCATCCCGAACTTGCGTCGCTGCTGTTGTTTGCGCAGGCACGGCAACAGGTGCTGGACGAAGCTGAAAGGCTGCGCGGTCAGTCGAACGCCCTGGCGGTCGAGGAAGCCCAGCTCGCCCCCACAGTGGAGCTGCTTGAGCGGATCGAACAGCGTCGCAATCTGGATCCCTCGCTGTCGTTTGCAGAGCGGGTCAGTGCGGTGCAGAGCGCAATTTCCCGGCATGAACAGGCGCATGCCGACTTCACTCGGGACCAGCGCGACCAGGAGGAGATCGCGCAGCAACACAAGCGTGTCGAAGCCGACTTGCAGCTGTGGTCCGATGCCCAGGCAGCCTGGGACGGAGGATGGCCGACTGCAACGAAAGCACTGGGGCTCAGGCCAGATGTTACGCCGGCGGATGCCAGCATTGCGGTCACCGAATGGGCCGGCGCGCGCGGCGTTCTGTCGGCTATCGGACAGTCGCGCCACAGGCTCCAGCGAATGGTCGAGGATGAGGCCAGCCTAGGGTCAGATGCCAGTAGCCTTGCAGCAGAACTCGAGATCGAGGTGAGTGACGATTGCGTGGTCGCGGCTCAGATGCTGGTGGTCCGGCTTGAAGCCAATGCCACAGCCCAGACGCAATATGATGGCCTCCTCCCCGACTATGAGGAAGCGAGGGTCGCGGCGGGCTACGCACAGGATGCGGTCGGCTCTGCTAAGGTGGAACTGACGGCGCTGGCGGCGTCCGTGCAACTCGATCCCGCTGACGACGATGCACTATTGGAGGCAGCCGTACGTTGCGAGGCACGGGTAGGACTTTGCGACGAGATAGGCCAGGCAGAGCGGACCGCGATGGATGTTGGTGACAAGCTTGATCTCGCCGCTCTTCGAGCGGAATGGGACGGCCGTGATCTCGATGAAGTCCGGACAGACCTGGAGGAGCAGAAGGCCCGCACTTCAGAAGCCGAGGGTGAAATCGAGGCGGCCGTCCTCGCGGAAAAGGCCGGACAGGACGAACTCGCCGCCTATCTGAGCCAGAGCCAGGTCAATCACGCAGTGGCTGAACGGGAGACAGCGGCGGCGCAGATGCATCTCGCACTCGAGCGATATCTCGAACTTTCGGTCGCGCGCGAGTTGGTGACTTCGGCGATGGCAACGATCCGCGCGGAGCAGCAAGATCCGCTCATCCAGCGGGCAGGAGAGCTTTTCGCGGCGACCACGCTAGGCGAATTTGCCGGTATCGAGACCGATATTGACGACAAGGGGCATCCGGTTGTCGTCGGACGGCGGGCCAATGGAGGCATCGCTTCGGTGGCCACCATGAGTGATGGCACGCGCGACCAGCTCTTCCTCGCGTTCCGGTTGGCAAGTCTTGAAAACTATGGCGGGGCGACCGAGCCTCTACCATTCATAGCCGACGACATTCTGGTTCATTTTGATGATGAACGCAGCCGGTCAACACTCGATCTGCTCGCCGAATATGGCAAGACAAACCAAGTTCTGCTCTTTACCCACCACCGCAGCGTTCGCGCTCTGGCAGAGCCGCTCGCGGCGGCGGGGGTCGCAAACATTATCGACCTAGATCGTACGGCATAATTACACTTCAGCAGACTTGCCGCTGGAGATAATTGTGAAGTGCGGGGGTGCGTGAGGATAGGATTAGTCAATGAAGCCGCCCAGCGCTAGTCGCCGAGACGGAATGCGTCCTCCCACTGATGTTTAGCGGCGCCTGTTCGGAGGTTTTGGAGCAACCCATCGACAAATGACTCAGCATCACATGCGGGCTTTGCACCTTCGGCATGGCGTTCCGGCTGCTTAAGGTTTTGGAGGAGTTCCTGCACCTCGGCCTTGATGGTATCGTCCTTTTTGATCGCGAGATACGCCTCGAAGGGCTTTCCTGCGGTCCCGCGAGGCAAACCGATCCGACGTTCGAAATCGGGGATGCTGACGTGATGGGCCACAGCAACACCTAGTGACTTCGCCTGGTTGACCAGTCTGCGAATTTCTGCATTGTGCGCCCATGAGCCTGACTTAGCCAAGCTACCGTCCTTATTTTGCTTTCCATCTTTGCCGTGTGGCCAGTCACAGTCATGGAGAACGCCAAAATCCTTCTGGAAGTGAATTAGCATCTTCATAACTGCGCGAATTTGTGGTTTGCCCCGCGCTTTGATAATCGTGACTTGATCGATGAGTTCGTGTCCTGCTTCGACTACTGCGGCGATAAAGGCGGCATGTTCGGTGTCACCCTCTACTATGATTGGGTATGTCCCAAAAAACACTTCACAGAAGGTCGGATCCATCTCTTGGATCGCTTTCAAGCTCTCTTTTTCATCGGCCTGAAATTCTGCTTCGTCGGTTCTGAAAGTTTTTGGGCTGAAGCCCCCATCGGCATGTTCGCGTTCCAGCCGGAGTATTGTAGTGTGATCCATGGCTGGATTGATGAAAAGGGGCGAGTGCGTGGTCAACATGACCTGCCATTCTGGCTGCTGGGCAAGTTGGTACAACTGTCGCTGCGCCGCACGGGCCGCGAGGGGATGCAGCGCGTTTTCCGGCTCGTCGATCAACAATATATAACCGGGTAGTGCAGGATCATCGGCATCCTCGGGCAGCGCGCCGCCATCCTGAATCGAATCAATTTGGGCTTGGATCTCCTTTGCCTTCTCCGCATCCTTTTGAGCTTTTCCGAGATCCTTGGTCAGAGCTTTAATTTTGTCATCGCGGAGCTTTTTATCGCTGACTATGCGATTGCGAACCTGGAGCATGGTCCAAAATAACGCTCGCTGTGCGCCGGCTCCTTGCTGAGACAGCTGAACTTCAGCTCCACCATCGGTGACGCGCAGACCGGAGCCGTCAGCGATTAGCTTGGCTGCATCAAATTTTGGTGCTGCTGCCTGGACATCAAGCTTGACTGAAAGACCGGGAAAGACGCTGGTGAATCCCTGTTCCACGTCTGATACGGCTGCGCTGAATTTGGCCTCTTGTTGTTTTACGATCCCGTTGACGCCGTTGAGAGGTGGCCGGGTTGGTCTGAACAGGGATCGGCGTTGGATAAGTGGATCGTCTGCCGGTTTCATCATCGAACTGCCGATATGGGGCGTCAAGGAGGGAGGGCGTAGCCCGACCGGAGTGACGCCCCATATCGGCGGCCAAATTCATGCTGCCATCGCCACCGGCAGATTGTCAAAATATGTCTGGTCCGGGGTCCTGGCGCCGAGGCTCGAATGCGGCCTCTTCGCGTTGTAAAAGTTCAGATAACGACCGATCGATACCCTGGCTTCGCTGACTGCGGCGTAGGCGTGGAGGTAAACCTCCTCATATTTCACCGAGCGCCACAGGCGCTCGACCACCACATTGTCGCGCCATGCGCCTCGGCCATCCATGCTTATGGCGATCTCCTCGCGCAGCAGTACGCTGGTGAAGGCGTGGCTGGTGAACTGGCTACCCTGATCGGTGTTGAATATCTCCGGCTTGCCGAAGCGCGCCAGCGCTTCCTCCAGCGCCTCGACGCAGAAGTCGGCCTCCATTGTGATCGACACCCGCCAGGCAAGCACCTTACGGCTGAACCAGTCGACGATGGCCACGAGATAGACGAACCCCCTCGCCATCGGGATGTAGCTGATGTCCGTTGCCCAGACCTGGTTAGGCCGCACGATCGGCAGTTTGCGCAGTAGGTAGGGGTAAATCTTGTGGCCCGGCGTTGGTTTTGAAGTGTTCGGGCGACGGTAGATCGCTTCGATCGCCATCTTCTTCATCAGCGTGGCGACATGCTGGCGGCCGATCTCGATGCCTTCCTGCCGCAGCAGATCGCGCAGCATCCGACTACCCGCGAACGGAAATTCCAGGTGCAACTCGTCGATCCTCCGCATGATCTCCAGATCAGCCGCCGAAACCGGTCTGGGCAGGTAATAGACGCTGCCCCGGCTGATCCCCAGTTCCCGCGCCTGCCGCGCCAGCGGCAAATTGTGCAAACGATCGATCATCGCTTTGCGCTCGGCAACAGACCGGCCTTCCCGAGCGCGCCGGCCAAAAAATCATTCGCCAGCGTCAACTCGCCGATCTTGGCGTGCAGCGTCTTCACATCGACCGTCGGTTCGGCCGTTCCCGATGTGCTGTCCGAACCAAATACGCCTGCTGCGCCCTCGAGCAACTGGCTACGCCATGTCGTGATCTGGTTCGGGTGCACGTCAAACTGCTGCGCCAACTCGGCCAGCGTCTTCTCGCCCTTCACAGCAGCCAATGCTACCTTCGCCTTGAAAGCCGGGCTGTGATTCCGGCGGGGTCGTTTGCTCATTTCTACTCCTGTCACGCGGCCATCCTGGCCGCCGTCAGGCAGAAAATCCACTTATCTCACTGTCCAATTTTGCCAGGCCACCTCTGTCGGAGGATTCAAGGTCGCAGGTTAGTCTGCCTCGAACTGTCGTTCCCGAAATGGCCAAACCCAATTCGCCTTCGACCAGATGAACCACAGCAAGATCATGCCGCATCCGTTCCAGCAGGCGCGTCATAAGGGCAAACGGATCGGCATCTGCCACGCCATGGACCTGGAACTCGTAGCCCTCCTGTTCGTCGGCTCTGACTTCAAGAGCTTCCAGCGTCAACATCGTGCCGAGGAGCCGCAGTATAAAGTGAAACCGATGCTTGTCCCCGTTCGCATCGGGCAATTCCATGGGCTGGAAGTCGACATGGGTGAACCTTATCCCGCTCAGGCGGGCTACCTCCTCATTGTAGCAGCGGCTGCAAAGGTCCCGGTAACCTGTCTCGATACTTCCGAAGTGCGTGACCTCGAAGGCTGGAACGCCGCTATGGCACTGGTCGCATGCAATGGTCGACATGGTTCTGGGCTCAACTCCTGCCTGTCGCAGCTGAACGGGTATCGCGCATCCAGGTCAAGCCGACATCGTCGCACCATTCGCACATGGCTGCCTCGACCGCGCGTTCCTCATAAGCATACCATCTCTCCAGCGCGCCCTTCGCCTCCAACAGATCCTTGAAACGCCTATAGGCGCCCTTCCGGCTGAAAATGTCCCTCGCTTTGTCCCGCATTTCTGGCAGTTCTTCAGCGACGAAAGCGAGCGCGAGCCTTTTCCCAAGGTCGAGATCGCGTCGATGGGGTACGATAATATAATCGCCTTCCTCGGGATTCTCCGGCAATTCCTCCGCATCGTCCATCTCCACATTGTCGGACACAAAGAGGATGCGGCCCGATTGCCTGCAGATATAAGCGTGATGTTCGTCATCTTGTGATGCGCTGACAAACTCGAGCGCCTCGATGAGGTCGCTCAGGAGGAGGGAGCGCGCCTGACCATTTTCCGGCATCATGCGCACGCCTCGTCACTCATAGCGGGGATTTTGAAACGGGGAGCGTGGGGCCGACGGGCCATTCTCCTCACCATTGCCTCACGGTGCCGCATCGGCAGAGCCTCACTACTGTTTCAACAGGCTCCCTATTATAGCTGCTTTCCACCGCGCCCGCACTATGGACAGAAAGATCCGCGCCGTCCCAGCTGAACCCCTGGAGTCGTCCTTGTTCGCGTCGGTCAACCGCGGCAACGTGGAGAGCAGCTTCGATATCATCGGGCCTGGGCATCAGCGATCTCAGGCACTTCAAAAACGGTCGGCCCTTTATTATTGTTGCCCTCGGACACCCCGGTTTCGCCTCTGCCTGGCATGCGACCGGGGTAATTTTCTTCCAAGACCTCCGTTTGTGACCGCCTGGAGAACTGCCGCCGCCGCCACACCCACCGTCGCTGAATGTTGAACTGCAGTCGGAATGCCAGCGATGAAGTGCGCCAGCCGCACACATATCGCATTGCCCTGTCGATCCGTCGCCGGGCGGCACGTGCGCTGATGCCCAGCCGTTCCGCGATTTCCTCATCGGTGCGTCCATGGCGGATGAAAAGGAGCCAGGCGTCATGGGTGAGCGGCGGCAGGTTAGCCAGTCGTGCCTGCATCAGTTTCTGCCTTTCGGTCAGCGGCGCGGCGTTGAGGTCCGGGGCGGGATGATAGCCCTCTTCATCCGGCAAGGGGCGGCGGCGAACCTTAGGCGTGGGATAGCCGTGCGGATAGTGACGGTCTGGCGCGATCCTATCGGCCAGCCATTCGTCGAAGCGCCGCCAGCCGGAATAGGATATCTCCCGCCGCACCCGATCCAGCCGCCGGCGCACTATGCTGCGCCAAAGCGGTATATGCCGCCAAAGATTGGCCGTGGCGGTTCCGCGACGGCGCGACCGTTCGACCGCCCTGCGCAGCTGGGACGGCAAGGTCGCGACAATGAGCGCGGCGACCGCGTCGTGATCGGCCTCGATAGGCTCGGACGGTTCAGGCCACAGGATAGCGCCGCTATAGCCGCTCTCGGCAAGGGTCTGCTCGGCCCAGTCGCGATGTTGGCGGCGCAATTGCCGTTCCAGGGCTGCGATGGCAAGACCGCCTGCGTCAGCTGGCATGCGCTCCGGTACGTCGAATGCGCAACGGGCATGGATCATGGTCCGTGCTTCGGCGAGGCAGAGCGCGATGCTGGTCTTGTCGGTGGCCAGCCCCTCTGCCATCGCTGCTGGCTCGACATCGTAAAAATTGTGAAGCCGGAACAGAATGCGCGGCAGCGCGGGGAGGCCGTCCATCCCGGCCAGCCATTGCTCTTCATAGCTGTACATGTTGGCCTCCCTGGGCGGAACAATGATGGTGACGTGACAAGGTCGCTGGAGCCATGGCGGCCAGTCGTTCCCGGCATAGCTCCCCAACCAGGCCACGCAGCTGGATGACGCGTTCCATGGCCCAGGCCAGTTCCGCGTCGGTGATCGCAAAAGTGGGCACATAGCGCGCCTCGACATAGGCACGACGGATAAGGGAGAAGCATCGGCGCTCGAACCGGCTGTCTCCCGGCCAGATCGCCTTCAGGCGCACATCGTGGAATTCTGCCAGCTCGCGCAGTTCGTCGAGCGCGTGGGTGCGTCGTCCATGCAAAGCCAGCGTCCAGCTCACGCACTGGTAGAGATGCTCGCAGGCCTGGTGCAGCAACAGCGCCGTCATCGGGTTGTTGGCTTCGTTCCGGTAGAAAGCGGCGCCGGTCAGGAAGTCACTCGCCCGCTTGTACCAGCGCGCGAATTCGACCTGTGCCCGCGCATGCCGTTCCGATGGCGGCAACAGCCGCGGCGACGCGAACCGGAATCCCTCCATCTCATAAAGCGAGATGCCCTCGCTCGCCATGGTGACGAAATCCGGTATGCCTTCGGCCAGGGCGCTGTTGACCTGCTGCAGGCTGTGGACGGTCAGCCGTACCGGGCGGGCAATCTCACCAAACTCCCATGCGCGGCGCAGACGGTCGCGGACCAGATGCCAGTCCTGCTTCCTGCGCACGAGCTTGGGATGATTGACGATCGCCCACAGCGGGAGGGGATCTCCCGCTCCTCCATGCCATGGGACGATCCGGGCAGGGGGACCATGGAGGATCAGCTTGACGATGTGTCCGGTCCTGTATTGCTCGGACAATCTGCCTTTGAGGGTTTGGGCAAACGCCTCGAACAGCAGGGCCGTGACCGTGCGAAGCTCCTGTCGCACTGGCCTGGGCAGCTGGTCGATGCCAGTGCCGCGCATCATGACCGACCCTCCTTTTGCCCGCGACGCCAGCCTGGGGGGCGGGGATGCCCGGTCACCTCATGGACCCTGTCGAGCAGGGCGCGTAGCAGCGGGCGGACCTGCTCAACGGTGAAGCCGCCATCATCGGGTTCGGGCTCTCCAAAGAGACGGGGCTGGTTCCACTTCCAATAGGGGTCGAGAACCACCGCCAGCCGGGCCATGTCGGGACAGTCATGACCCAGGCCGGTGGCATTGGCGTAGGTCAGCGATTTGGCGACATGCAGGCGGATATGGCGAGCACACCATGGGTCGGGAAAGCCGATATCCAGCAAATGCGAGGAAAGCCCCAGCTGGGCGGCGATCCCGGCGCGATAGAGAAATTGCGGCCAGTCCTGATCCAGCCTCGGGTGCCGGTCTGGAAGGAAGGACTCGGCCCGGTGGTAGCGCACGCGGCTCAGCTTGCGTCCTGCCCGGCTTCGCAGGGGCGAGGTGGGTTCATCGTCATAATGCTGGTGGAGTGCCGCCAATGCCTCGTCCCAGGGCGAAGCGATGGCGGTGGAAACGGCAATCGGCGTGGCGGTCAGCGCGCGCAACAAGGCGCGGCGCGATGTGACAGGAGCGGTCTTACCCATATGCACCTCCGGTCCGCATCCATGCGGGTCAGGCGGAAGTGTTGGGGCGGATGCGGTACGGTCCCGAACTCCCGCGCGCTGAGCGCGGGAGCCCCGGGGCTGGTAACATGATCCGAAGACATGCGCCGCCGTTTTTAGCCCGAAAGCCTGGACATATACGACAGCACCCCGAAAACGATAAGTTCTCGGGCTATTTTTTTCGGATCGGGATTACCAGTCCCGGAGCCACCCTTTACGCAGCACCTCGCCACGATAGCAGAAAGAATGAGTAAGGCCAACATGCTGGAGAATAAGCCGAATTCACGCGATTGGGCGTGCGCCGCTGTACGAAAAAAAGCCGGAGCACCGGCTCCAGCTCGTTTCAAAATACAGTTACGGTGGTCCTACGGTGCACTTGACCGGTCTGGCGCCGCGCGACCTTGGGAGCGCGGCGCCCGCGCCGGAATCAACGGCGCGGCGATGCGCATGAGCGCATCGCGCCCGGAAGCAGGGAAGGGGGACGACTTGCGTCGCCCCCCAAACATTCAGGCCAGTTCGTCAGCATCCTCATTGATGTCCATGTCGTCCATGGCCTCTGCCTCATGGCTCTCAGGCTTTTCGGGCTGGTCGAAAGCGCCGATCCGCATCGGCTCAGGGAGCCACTGGGCTGGGAGACGTCCCGACACATTGACGGCAAGGTCGGCCTTCTTCTTGATGGTCGCGCAATTGTCGGCGCTGGCATCACCCACTTCCTGCCGCAGCAGGCTAACCAGTGATGCCCGCTTCATCCGGTCGAACAGGCCAATGGGTGCCGACCAGCGCTCCGCGATATCGACCGCGCTGGCCTTGGCGATCTGTTCGAACTGGTGGTGACGCGACGACAGCATGCCACCGGCAAAGACGGTGCCGTCCACCATCATCGCGACCAAACCACCCAACAGGCTCATCTTGTCCTCGGTGGCCATCCGCCGGATCGCGTCGAACCGTCCCTCGGTCGGCAGGGAGGCAAAGCGCGCTGCCATCATTTCCTCAACCGGCTGGACATCGCTCGCTGCCATCATCTCGTCGGGTACGTCGGTTTTGACCCTGTCCGCCTTCAATTCAAGGGCCAGATGATAATCATAGGCGCCATGGAGAAGCTGACCGGCCAACGAGTCCAGCAGAATATCGAGCGCGAGTGCGGGGTTTGCCGCCACCGCCTCCTGCACGATCTGGGTCTTGATCCGGGTGAGATCGGCATAGAGGCTATTGGGATAAAGCGGGGCAGGGCCACCCGCGACGCCCGTCGCCTTGACCTTCTTTTCGGCCTTGGCCCGATAGATGCGCTGGCCCAGCGTCCCATCCCGCGAAATCCACAGCGCGATGCCGCCGACCGCTTTCTGCTCGCCATTGTAGGAGCGCAATGCTGCCGTGATAGCGTCCCGCTCGTCGATCAGCGGCGTGATCCGTTCACTATCCTCGCCCTCTTCTTCCGCGATGGCCTCGATCTGCGTGTCCAGTTCGGCCATGCGTTCGGCTTCAAGGTCGCTGGGTTCCCGTTCGACGGGATAGAGATAGCCCTTGTTGTAGAGATCATAGGGCTGGTCGAAGGTGGCGGTCACTTCAAACCAGCCGCTTGCCTGATATTCTTCGGCCAGTGCGTCCAGCTTGGCTTGCGCCAAACCTTCGATCAATTCGGGCTGGTCGGCATAGCCGCCGTCGCCCTGCGCAAATAGATCGGGCGTGATCGTGCCGCCCTGTTCGACATAGGCCTCTCGACCCACAAAGAGGAATGGCCCGCTCTGGGTGGTGAGCTTTTCCTCGGTGAGCATCGCCCTGATCCGGTGCGCCTGCCCATGCGAAGCCTTGAACACCCGAAGCTGTTCGGCATGATCGTCGGACAAGGTGAGGGCTTTGGCCGCATCAAGGGTCAGCTGATCCTTGGCGAGAATGTCGATCAGCTTGGGATTGAGCGCGGAAAGGCGTAGCATACGCGAGACGTAGCTGTCAGCATAGCCGAAGCGGCCCGCAGTCTCCGACGCCGACATGCCGCTATCGCGCATTGCTGCGAAAAATCTAATAGCATCGGCACTGTGGAGTGCCTCCCTTCCGGCATTTTCCGCGTAGGAAAGCTCGATAGCTTCTTCTTTGGTCCGAAGCTCAACGGGGAAGATGTCACTGTTGCTGATCTTCTTGCGCTTCACCAATTCCTTAAGGCCGCGATAGCGACGACCGCCTGCAAACACCCAGAACAGGTCATCCTCTTCATAGGCAATGAGGTTCTGCAACAGGCCGTGAGCGGCGATATCGTCGGCCATGGCGTTGATGGCCGATGGCTTCACGCGGCGGATATTGAGGGGGGAAAGGCGAAGCTGCGACAGCTTGGGGGTAATGATAGCCATGATGGAAACTCCTGAAATCTTGACAATGTGCGGGGGAGGGGAGGGTCAGTCCTCCAAGGCAGACAGGTCATCGAACTCGGCCGATGCGCGCTGCGCGGCGTCTCCGGCGAAGGTCGCGCCGGTAAGCGGGTAGAAGAAAACCCGGTCGCCTTTCTTGTAGGGGGTGCCGCTGGTGCAGACCCCGTCAACCTTGGCGCGTTTCCAGTAGGGATCGCCCTGATATCGTCTGGAAGGCATTGTTCTCACTCCTTTCTCTGGCTGAAAGCCGCTTGCTCTGCGGCATGCGGCTCTGCTGCTCCGGCGAGGAGCGGGATGGGGAGGGAGGGCAAAAATCGACCGCTGGCGCGGGCGAGCCGCCTAGCCTGGTCGCCGCCCACAGGGCGGCGGGCTCCGGGGTTGGCGGATTACACGGGCGGTCGATTTTTGTTCGGGAACGAAAGGGCAGGGTCCCTTGGTGTTCCCCGTCTGTGTGGCCTTCCTCAGGGAAGGCCAGCAGGACAGCAGGCCATGCCGCGCAACCGCGCGTCAGTCCGTTGGTGAATGATGGATGGGATGGAGCTTCTGGCGGCTCAGCGCATCAGGCGAAGCGGCTGCTGCATCAATGGCCGATCATGCCGGGGCGCGGTATCGCTCCCAAAGTACGCCCATCGCGTCGTTATATCCCCAGGCGTCGGCATAGACGGTGGATTGCTGGGCCAGATAGGCCATGATCGTCAGCATATCCTCCGCGATGATCGCATCGACATTGCAAAGGTGCAGGATAGGAAAATGGCCGCAGTCCAGGCCATCCCACCAGGCCAACAAAAAGTCAGCGATCTTCGATGATGCGCCGGTTTCTGCCGCGCGGGTCGGGGGCAACGCGATCTCGAGCAAACGTCCGATCGCAGCGCCGGCATCGTCAAAGCTCACGGCTCGGATGACGGGCCGGCGTTGCGGTGAATCTGTCATCTGCGCCCATCCTGCCAAACGTGTCGCGTCTCGTGCACCACTGACCTGCCATAGTCGGTGGCTGTTTTCAAAGGGGTGTCGAAGCCGCGCCGCCCGCCTGCGGGGGGCGCGGCGATTTTTCGGGTTCCAGCGAGATTGGTTCCCGCAGTCAATACGCGATGTATAGCGCTGTGTGCCGCGCTGTGTGCCGCGAGAAACATTTGACCGATCAGCGACAAGGCTGCGCCGTGACAGCGGCGCTTCCCTGTCGCCGGGTCGGGCCCTCCATCACGGGAGGGCGCGAACATCGCCCCTGATGATCTGGAAGCCAGCGTTTGCCAGTTCGTCGCAAAGGGCTTTCTCTCGCGCGGCTTGCTCGCCGGTCGTCGCGATATAGGCGCATCGCCCGTCGTGAAATGCAAAGCCCGCTCGTTTCACGCACGCCCAGAATCGCGCGCGGATACGGTCGCTCCAATCGATCGTGTCGGAGGAGGTGTGGAAGGCGGTCACGGCGTGGACCGGCCCGTAATTCTCGTCGCGCCAATCAAGGCCGATGATGGGGGACTTGTTGGTCATGATGGCAACCCTGCTGCCAGAGGGGAGGGCGACCTGAGGGCCGCCCGGGATGCTCAAGCGGCCTGCTGGCCTGCGGCGGTTTCGGCGGCCGCGAGAATGAAATCGCTGGCGGCCTGTGCTGCGGTAGCGGCCTGAAAAATGGCGCGTTTGTCTCCGCGAAGGACGGTGAGCCAACTCGCAAGGTAGGCGGCATGATCCTCGCGTTCGGTGGGTTCCATGCCCAAAGCTGCGCAGACGAACGATGCAGAAATCTCGGCTACCGCCTCTTCCTTCGCGCGCATCGCGATGCTGGTCCCATATTTTTGCAGGGTTTCCCGGTTCAATCGGCCGATACTGCCAACCGCATGGGCACATTCATGCGCCAGCGTGGCATAATAGGCGTTGCCGCTGGTGAAACTCTCGAACCGGGGCATGGTGATGGTGTCGGTGGCTGGGCTGTAGAAGGCGCCGCCATCCTTCTCCATGATCTTCACGCCCAGCGCGGAAAAGACGGAATCCAGATGCGGATCGCGGCTGTCGCGGTTCTGTATGACGGGGGCAGGGGTCGGAAAAAGCTCTCCGGGGAGACCTTCAATTTGCTCACGATTGAACACTGTAAATCGCTTCAGGAAGGAAATGCGCCGTTCCTTATCCTCCTCGTTCGCCTGACCATCCTCACCCTTTCGGGCGATCGATCCGGCATAGACGATGCGGGTGCCGCGTTCGCCCTTCTTGACATTGCCGCCCAGTTCCAAGGCTTTCTTGAAGGTCATCCAAGTGGGATTGGCGTAGCCGCGCGCCATGCTCTGCGCCCACAAGAGCAGGATGTTGATGCCCTGATAATGGGCGCCGCAGGTGCGCAGCGGCAGGCTGGCGGAGCCGCTTGCCCAGCTTGGCGACCATGGACGCACACCCTGTTCCAGTAGAGCGATGATCTGATCCGTGACCTCCTGATAGATGTCTGCGCGTTCAACATTGCTGCGAGCCGTCTTGTTGTTCCGTGCCATGGGATTTTCCCTTCCAATCTGAAGCCGAAGGCGATGGCGCCATCGACTTCTGCCAACTGGCGAAGGCGGGAGGGTTGAACCGGCAATGTCAGGGCTGGTTGGCGGGGAGGGGCATCACCCGGCTTGCACAAGCGCAGCGCGGAAAGCTGGGGATACCCCGCCAACCACCAAGCGAGCGGAGCGAGACGGTCCAGCCCTTGCCGGGAAGGGAGGAGGCCACCTCCCTTGACGAGAAGAAGAGCATGGCCGCTCGGCGGCCGCCGCTTCGTGCGAGGGGCGTCACCGGAGGGCCGAAACCGCATCGCGGGTTCGGTTGAGCGCAGCGAAATAGAGCCGGGCCGCAGGCCGCACCCGACACATCCTTGGCTTTACTTTATCTCAGCGGCTGCGGCCCCGGTCCGGCGCCGGACGTCGGGATGGCTTGGAGGAGCCAAGGACAATCCCCTCATCGAAAGGTCTGCCTGCGCGCATATTGGCCGCGATCGCCGTGCGCGCTGCATCGGTCGCGCCTTCCACGAGACGGGTACCATCCCCCTTGGCGCGGGATGCTTGCTGCACCCGCTCCAATAGCGCCTCTGC
Organism: Sphingobium sp. TB-6; assembly: GCF_012927365.1. NCBI lineage: Bacteria > Pseudomonadati > Pseudomonadota > Alphaproteobacteria > Sphingomonadales > Sphingobiaceae > Sphingobium > Sphingobium sp. TB-6. The sequence goes on from NZ_JABBGL010000033.1 coordinate 19,438, forward strand.
TCCCAGAAAGCGGGGGTCCGCCTTGTTCTGCTCGGGCGTGTTTTTCAGAAACAGGTCGGCGAGGCGCTCCTGCGCAGGAGACTGGGCAGAAGGAAGGATGGGCCGTTCGAGGGATCGAACGGTCCGCAAGACTTGCGCAGGCTGCTGGGTATTGATCCGCGCCGCCAGGGCCGCGCCGATCTCGCGCACCCGCTCCAAGGGCGTCTGCTGCGCCGTGATGACGGCATCGACCTCCCTCTGGCCAAGGTGCGAGAGTAATTGCGTCTGATAGAGTGGTCCCTTGGCATGTCGCACATAGGCAAGTTCGACGCGGGCGGCCGAAATTCGCGCTTCAGCCTCTCCGCCCTGCACCAGCTTCTTCAGTCGATCGGCCGCTTCGGCGCGCGCCGCCGGCAGATAGTGATCCAGCTCTTCCCGGACTTTTGCGAGGGGCAAGCGGTAGCGCTGGCCGGTCGGCGGATCGCGGGGCGGCAGAAAGGCGATGCCGCCTGGCCCGGTTCGCGGGAGAAGAGGAGCGCCGGGATCGACGGCGGCGGCCGCAAGGGTCGCGCTGAACAGACGATGATCGCCGGTCAATAACCCATGGCGAGAGGCCTCGCCCCAGGCCTGCTTGTCGATGCTCGCGATGCGGATTGGGTGCCCGGCGTCGCGTGCCAGCTGCGCTGCATGGTGGCGCAGCGTGCGCGCATTGCCCGCGCGGAAAGGGTGGATGGCATGCAGCTCGCCCAGATGGTGGCCCAGGCGGTCGAAGAAATCCTCGGGCGCCAAACCTTGAAGCCGATCATGGCGGGCGAGATCCTGAAACGCCGCTGACAGCGCGCCCGCGACATAGGGGGCGTGGGTGAACAGGCCGCCGGTCTCGCCGATATTGACGGTGCGGTCCTGGCCCGCCCAATCATAGAGGTCCCCAAAGAGATGCTTGTGGCGCGCCCGGTAACCGTCAGCGTCCGGCGAAAACGTCATGCGCGCGGCCTCATGGCCGCGCGCATGGGTCAAAAGGCGCTCGGCCTGTGCCAGGGCCCGCTCGTCCCGCAACTCCAGACGGTTCTGGAGCGTGGTCGAACCGGGATAGAAAGTGGGGTCGTGATCCGTGGTCAAGGCAGGATCAAGCGGCAGAGGCGGCGATGCCGCGGCGAAGGAGGCCCGCGACAATCTGGGTGACGAGGGCGGGCGGGACGGCTTCGTCCATCAGCATATCGAAAAGCGCCGCCTCATTGGCAGCCAGGCCTGTGCCGGTGATGGCAAGATTGGCGCGCGATTCCTGCTCGTCGAGCCGCCACTGTGCGACCTCATCGGGCGTCCCGCGAACGAAATCCATCGTCCTGACCTGCGCCCGGATCGCCTCGATATCAAAGTGAAACTTGGTAAAGCTCATCGCCACCATAACTATCCAAAATGGAGTGAAATGACAATGAATCACGATCGCCCTGAGGGGGCATCCGCCGCCCCGCTGCGCGGGGCGGCGGCGATTTAATATTCGCTGGCGAGCAAGATGGTCAGCACCCGCGTGGTCTGCTCGGCATCCCAGGGTGCCTCACTGCCGAACTCCAACGCCTTGTCATAGCTGTCGATTTTCCAGAAGACGGTTTCTCGGATCGTCTTCTTGTCCTCCGGCCGACGCTGCACCCATTCGCCGGAAGGAAGGCGATAGATAGCGCCGAAATCATGCTCCCCGTGGGGATCATTGCCCTCGTCAAACTGGTTGAAAGCCATGATCGCGGTGACGGCGGCGTGGCGATCCAGATCCTCCAGCGCTGCAAAGCCGGCCGTCATGACGGCGCGACCGGCCACACCGGGCTTCTGCCGCGCCAGGTCGTTCAGCGTGCGGATGCGCTCAACCTTCTGGTCGTCGGTCAATTCGATGCTCATATTCTGCTCCTCCATTGCAGGCCGAAAAGGCCACGGCCTCACGGCCCTGCTGTTCCGGCGAGGAACGGGATGGGGAGGGGAGCAAAAATCGATCGCTGGCGCGGGCGAGCCGCTTAGCCTGGTAGGCGCCCATCGGCGCCGGGCACCGGGGTTGGCGGATTACACGGGCGGGCTATTTTTGTTCGGGAACGAAAGGGCAGCGCCCTTGGTGTTCCCCCGCGCGCAGCAGCATGGGCTGAGCGCTAGCTCGCATCATCATTGGCAAAATGGGATGGGGGTGACGTCGTCTGACCATCAAAACAACGCCGCCAATAAGGATTGAATGGCGCCTCGCCTTTCTGGCAAAGATTGGAACGGTAGGTAAACAAAGGGGGACGCAGGTGATCCGTTCGGATTTGACGACAAAAGTGGCTGGGGAAAATCCGGCGCTCCCGCCGGAGGTCGTCGAGAAGATTGTCGATCTCTTTTTCGAGCAGATTGTGGACAGCTTATCGACGGGTGGCCGGGTCGAACTGCGTAGATTTGGTTCATCCACGACCCGAGCGCGGGAAGCGCGCATCGGACGAAACCCTTCGACGGGCGAAGAGGTCGCCGTGACGGCGAAGCGCGTGCCATTTTTCAAGCCCGGCAAAGAAATGCGCGAGAGGCTGAAAGCCGAGAAAGCGACTGCCTGAATATGGCTCGCTGCCAAGCCCTCGATTTGACGGCAATGGCGTCCGTTTGGATGAGCGCCATGGCGGCCTCTGTGTTATCGGAGACATTAAGCGGGCTTTCTGAGCAGGAACTGCAATCCTCGGTGCTCCGCGCCGACGATAAGCGCGGCTTTATCTAAAGTATAAAATCGTATATAGTGGGCAATCAAAAGTCACATTTTGCGCGCGGCAAGTTGTGCGATAATAAGAATTATGTTAAATTATCTTGATATTGGTTGTTTAGGTTGACTGTACTTCCTTAAGAGGCGCTGACGCATCGGTCAGTTGGGCCTGATCCAGCGCCGCGCCGGACAGCACATGGGCGCGGCCCTGCACATAGTCCTTGACCATGTTAACGCAATCGAGCGCGATCAGCTTGCCGCCCTTCAGATACAGTACGGAAAAGCTGCGGGTCGCCGGATCGCCGCGCAATATGGTATGGTCATGCCCGGTCGACAGGCCCACGCTCTAGCCGTTCTTATTCATGAGGCATCGTGGGACGGCGTTGCGGGTGTAGGATTGTGGGCAAGCGGGTTGAGACAGACGTGCGGGATTCTGGCGCCTGTTTCATCGCGGCTTTCCAAGGCTTGGGGTTGAGGGTTGCGGGGCTTGATGGCGGGCACAGCCGCGCCGTTCAGGGGCTGGCGGTGCGGAGTGCGACAGCGAGGTCGCGGTAGAGCACGGCGTTCGGGCAAGCGCTGGCGAAGGCGATGCGGATACGGCTGGCGGTCTCGACGACGCGGGCGGCGACCTTGATGAGCCTGAGGCGGATGGTGATGAACTCGGCGTTTTTCAGCGCGGCGGCGGCCGGGATCGTGACGCAAGGTGTCGAGATCATCGGCGTCTTCATAGCCGCAGGCAATCGCCAGCATGCGAGCGCGCAGGATGTCGCCCAGGTCGTGGACGACACGACTTTGGTTGCGAGGGTCGGCAATGCAGGCGGCAAGGCGATCCGCGAGGCCGAGTTGTCGCTCCGCCTGCGCCAGCAGCAGCACGCCACCATCGGATGTCAGCCTCCCGCCATCGAAGGCGGCGGTCACTTTCTTGCGGCAAATCGCTGGGAATGAAAAACGTGGCGCGCTATCATCTGCCATGGCGGGCGTGGCACTTTCTGTCCGGTGTAGTGGGATGGCGTAAGCACCCGTTCTCTATTCCAGATCAGCAACTTACTCTACGTCCGCCAACCCGATCGCAGGCTCATGGCGAATAAGACGGGCTTCTGTAACGGGCCTTCCTGTGTCAATCCCATTTTGAGCTTCGTCCCGCGCCGATCACGTGCTTCTGTCCGCAGTCGGCGTGAGAGCCGCTGCATGATGGGGTCGGTGAGGACCGGTCGGCCAATCTAGGGACGCGCAGTCACCGAGGTGCTGCTGCCCGTCTTGCGGCCTGGCCTGTCCATCGTCCCGGCGGGGACTTCGCTCAGGCGGGATGATGGCTTGCCCGCCTGAAGCTTTTGTCTGCTATTTCCTCCTCGTCATGCCGCCTTCGCCAAGGCAGCTTTGTAGGGGACAAAAGTCGTGCCGTTCTTGAGCATCTGATGGAGCACGACGGCGAGCTTGCGGGCAAGCGCGACACGGGCCTTGTACGGTCCCGCCCGTCGCGCGATGTCTTGCGCCCAGCTTTTCAGGTCCGAACCCTTGACCGGTCGCGTCAGGATGACATTGGCTGCCTCATAGAGGGCTGTTCGTACGCCCACATCGCCAACCTTGGAGATACGGCCACTTCGATCTGTTTCGCCAGATTGATATTTCTTGGGCGTCAGTCCAAAATGCGGCCCGACGTCCCGTGACGATCGGAACCGTTCCGGAGCATCGATCGCCGCGACAAAGGTCATGGATACCAACACGCCCACGCCCGGCGTGGACATCAATCGACGCGCGTCCATATTCTGCCGTGCCATGGCGCGCAAAAGGCGCTCGAAGCCGGCAAACTCACTCGCCAGTGCCTCCCGCGCTCTCAAAAGCGAGGACGCGATCCCCACGAGAGTCGGATGGCCTTCGACCAGCTCGCATATGCGTGCGGCGAAGGTGCGCGGCGTTGTCTTGCCGACCTTGAGGCCAAAGCCACGCAAGATGCCGCGCAGGCAGAGATCGATATCGTGGAGCTTGTTCTGCAGGATCTTGCGCGCCGTGAGACCGCCGCAACATTGATAAACATTGAAGTCCTGTACGTGACCGGACACCCTGCAAAGCCTTCGGCCCGGCCAGCCCACAGATTGGAGCGACCGGGCAAACAGCCTAAGCGTGCGCGTAAGGAAGTTTGACTTCCACGACCGACAGCTCCGCCGGAATATTCTCGCGACCGATTACCGTGTCGATATGTTGTTCATGGTTGTAGATGAACTGCTCCGACCAGCAGAGTGGTATCGAATCGATGCCACCGTGGGCCAAAGCCTTGTGCATGCCGGCCAAGGCATCCAGATCTTCTCCGATAAAGCTTTTGAAGAAGGTCAGCGTATCCTTGTCCAGTTGCTCATTCGCCGGCCCGTCGCCCGTTTTAACGAATGATACCTCAACCTTGCAGCGCCCCGTACCGATCGGCCAGACCATCACAATCGGAAACAGATACTCGGCGATGGGAAACGTGCCGTTGGGAAATATATTATAGCTGCGCTGGCCGCTGCGCGATATCTCGGCGAGCTTACTTTCTTGCTCTTCCGCTGTATCGCTTTCCGATTTAAAGAAAGCAGCACCCATCCCGCTGGTCAGCTCACCGCGCGACTTGATGACAATCGCGTTATGTCCACCACGGATCATCTGCAGCGCCGAGGTCTTCGAATCGATCACCTTATCGATTGTGTGCTCGTGCACATATTTAGCGTGATAATTTTCAGCAAAATTGTCCTGAAGGCATTTCCAGTTGCAATCTACTTCAAAGCTGAAGCGATCAAACAACCGCAAGTCATCAAGCGGAATATCCGACCAAAGTGCCGGGATATCCGTCAGAAAATCGATTAATGGCTCCGCCGCCTCGTCAAAATTCACGAAAACCAGGCTTCCGAACTGTTCGCAGCGGATCGGCTTGAGTCCACGCTCCGCCTTGTCCAAGCCCGAAAAATAATGTTCGTCAGGAACGAAGATCAGCTTGCCCTCAAGGTCGTAGGTCCAGCAGTGATAAAGGCATCGCATGTTCCGTGCGACACCTCCCTCGTCCTTCATGAGAAGCGAACCACGATGTTGGCAGACATTGTGGAACGCCCGCAACTCACCATCCCGCCCTCGCAGGACGACTACCGGGGCCTCGTTGAGCGTGTAGGTCCGATAGCTTCCCGGTTCGTCAAACTCGTGCGCCAAACCAACGAAGAGCCATGTCCTGGACCAAAGATGTTTCTTCTCGAGCTCATAAAATGCTTCGCTGGTATAGCGGGCCGCAGGAATATCCGGCAGCGCAGGAAAATCGTCCGGATATCGACGTTCACGCATTTGCATGCTCGCCGCTTCCCACATCGATTGGATGCGTTCAGGGGTTTCCAGGGTCATGTACAACCTTCCTCGTCCTATTTCGTCACAAACTTATACTCTTGCCCTTCGGCCCCTCTATCCCCCCAGCGGGGGACCGGCGAACGCGACTGTGGCCGTCCCGCCTAAGAGGGACTGCGAAACGGGTAGTGTCAGAATATGCACAGGATCTTGGGGAAGGGGACCGACGAAGCAGCATGACGCCGGCCGACATTATTCCCGATTGCAAGGACAGGATATTGCCAAAGATCGTTGAGAGCGCCCGAGCCGCCGTTGATGGCCTTTTATTCGACGGGATGACCGTCGTAGCAGGGGGATTTGGCCTCTGTGGAATTCCGGAAAAGCTGATCCTTGGCGCGCGGGATTCAGGCGTGCGCGAATTGACGGTGATCTCGAACAATGCCGGTGTGGACGATTTTGGACTGGGCCTGCTTCTCCAGACCCGCCAGATCAAGAAGATGATCAGCTCCTATGTCGGCGAGAACAAGGAGTTTGCACGGCAACATCTTGCCGGAGAACTTGAGCTGGAATTCAATCCCCAAGGCACGCTGGCCGAACGCATCCGGGCCGGAGGCGCTGGAATACCAGCCTTTTTTACCAAGACGGGCGTGGGTACACTCGTCGCCGACGGCAAGGAAGAGCGGAGCTTCAATGGCGAGCGGTACATCATGGAGACAAGCCTGTTTGCCGATGTGGCGCTGGTAAAGGCCTGGAAGGCGGACACCAAGGGCAATCTGATATTCCGGAAGACAGCTCGAAACTTCAACCCGATAGCAGCCACGGCAGCCAAGATAACGCTTGTGGAGGTGGAGGAGCTCGTGCCTGCGGGAGAGATTGACCCGGACCATGTGCATACGCCCGGCATCTATGTCGATCGGATACTCGTTGGAACCAATTATGAGAAACCGATCGAGCAACGCACGATCCGGACGGAGACGGTTTGATGGCCTGGACTCGTAACGACATTGCCGCTCGGGCTGCGCGCGAACTCAAGGACGGCGACTATGTCAATCTAGGCATCGGTGTGCCTACCCTGGTGCCGAATTTTCTAGCAGAAGGCATTGAAGTGACCTTTCAATCCGAAAACGGTATGTTAGGCGTAGGCCCATTCCCGCTTGAGGATGAGGTCGATGCGGACCTGATCAACGCCGGCAAGCAAACGGTTACCGCACTTCCCGGCGCATCCTACGTCAACTCCGCCGAGAGCTTTGCCATGATCCGCGGAGGTCACGTCGACTTGTCTATTCTGGGCGCCCTTGAGGTTGCCCAGAATGGCGATCTCGCCAACTGGACCATCCCTGGTAAGATGGTGAAAGGCATGGGCGGCGCGATGGATCTTGTCGCTGGCGTGGCGCGGATCATCGTCCTGATGGACCATGTCTCGAAAGGCGGAGAACCCAAGTTTCGCAATGAGTGTAGTCTTCCACTTACCGGAGCGGACGTGGTCGACATGATCATCACCGATCTGGCGGTCTTCGAACGTCCCGAGCGCGGATCATGTCCCTTCAGATTGAGGGCAATGGCACCGGGTATCACTCTAGATGAAATAAGATCTAAGACGGAAGCGGCGTTCACCGTCGATTGAAGTCGGCTCCTGTTATCATGGCGGGTCTGCTTCAGTCGAAGAACACCCGCCACTTACCGGCTGTCCCTGCACTACCTCATCGGCATCCGGGGCTCTATGAGCCAGTGGCTTTAGGCCACTTCGTCGTAACGTGTGGCGTGCGACAAGGATGGCAATCTGCTGATTCCGAGGGAAACCGCCCCCTCATTCCGAAATGATGCCGCCCCCCTGTTCCGAGAATTACTCGCCCCCTGATTCCGAGATGATGTCGCCCCCTTGGCGGGGATGACGATGGAGGGCCGCTG
>NZ_JABBGL010000034.1:0-22872 GCF_012927365.1 Sphingobium sp. TB-6
CCCCGAAATTACCGTGATCTGACTCATCGCACCGTCCTTAGTATCGGTGCAAACACCGGCGCTTGCACCGGTGCCATGTCAAAATATCAGCGGATCACCGCAAGGCGGCCCTCACCGGAGCGATACCTTCGATCCTCGTGAACCGCTTGACCGGACCTGTGAACAAAAAACCAGCGGCTGAACGACCACAAAGGGTCGAGAGTGAAAGCTGTGGAAAACATAAATTTGCCGATAGACGATTCGCTCGGTCGGACGCTACTCGCCGCCGGATGAGCATCGTAGCAACCATAATGAATTCGACCACCGGCCAACCAATCCAGAAGATGACCTTCGGCCGGATGCCAAAGCCTTGGGCCACTTTCCATCTGGAAAATGGAGAGCGCGTGACGGCGGACCGCGTGAATGTTGGGAAACCGGCGCCCGGCAAATTCGTCGCCCCCGTCGAAGTCTGGGTCACACCCAAGAACTGAAATCTGCCCTATCGTTGGAGAACGAGATTTTCACACCTCAACGGCCGCCCTTACCCTTCCACGTCAAAGTATCTGATGAACAACGTTGCGCCGCGCAATGAGTGCCCTAAAAAAGCGAGGCCTGCTTTCTGCCTTACTCGATTTGAACGCATCCGCGTTTCGGACGATGCGATCCGATTTAACTCCATTTGCTCCGATTTGGACCAGTGACATAGTCGGCGGATTGCAGAACCATTGGTTGAGTTATTGGGAGTATGCCCGTGCCTCGCAATGCTCTGCCCAAACAGGACGACCGGATGATCACTGGCCGATTTTGGGGAACTCGCCTGCCTTTCGCGCCGCCAGATTGATCGTTTGCGCGCGAAACGCCCAAGCAATTTCCTCCGGGAATTCGAGCTGGGCACCGGGAGCAGCAAATTCCACCGCTGCCCCCGGTTCCGACTTTCAGAGGGTCAAGCCTGGCTCGATACCAGAGCCTTGTGGTGATCGCCCACCATCCATACGGTCGTCTGGCGCTTCGAGCAATTCGGCGACGCTGGCACGACGCGCGATAGTCAGCACTTCCTGTTCCCATCGCGCGAACCAGCGCCGCTTCTCCTCTTCGAGATCGTACCCGTATAGGTTCGCTCCAGCCCGGTCTTCAGATGATTCAGCATCGCTTCTAGGGAGAACCGGATCCAACCCTCTTCGATAGAGATCTTTACATAAGTCACTGGAAATGGGCCGAAACTAGAGGATTCGGCTGGCTGGGGCGGCAGGATTCGAACCTGCGAATGGCGGCATCAAAAGCCGCTGCCTTACCGCTTGGCGACGCCCCAGCATCGGCCGGATATCGCCGGCGCGGACCGCCATATAGCGTGTGCTGCGCGAAAGGAAAGCCTAGTCATTATTTTCCGAAACGGCCAATATGCGCCCCGCCCTTCCCTTCAGCCTGGAATTGCCCGGCATGTCCGCTCCGAATTCTCCATCAGCCGTCTCGACCTCCCAGATCTCGCCTGCTTCGCCGCTATTCCTGCGCGAAGACGAGATTCGCCGGGGCATAGAGATGCTCTATTTCGGCTATTCCGCGCTGACCCGGTCGATCGACGAGGGGCTCTCCGCGCAAGGGCTGGGCCGGGCGCATCACCGCGCGCTCTATTTCATCTCGCGTCAGCCCGACCTTACCGTCAAGGATCTGCTGCGCCTGCTGGCGATCACCAAGCAGTCGCTGGGGCGCGTGCTCAACGACCTGATCGAGCAGGGCTATATCGAAACCCGGCAGGGCGCTAATGACCGGCGGCAGAAATTGTTGCGGCTGAGCCCCGCCGGGGTTGCGCTGGAGGCAGAGCTGTTCCGCGCGCTGCGGGAAAAAATGGCGGCCGCCTATGCCCAGGCGGGTCAAGGCTCCGTCACCGGGTTCTGGCGCGTGCTGGAAGGGCTGATCCCCGATCAGGATCGATCGATGGTGTTCGGCCTGCGCGGCCGCTGAAAGATCGTTACGCAACCTTATCACCGCAGCAACGCTTATTAGACCTTCGTTGATGGCAAATGAGGGTAAACCATGCGCAAATCATATCTGGCCGCCATGTCGGTGCTGACCGTCCTGAGCGCGTCCGCCTGTTCGGAAAAGGCCTCCAACAATCTGGAAAATGCAGGCTCCGCCATCGGCAATGATGTGAGCAACGCGGTCGACCAGGCGGGAGAGAAGATCGACAGGGGGCTCGACAAGGCAGGCAATGCGATAGACGAGAGTTCTGACCGGATGGGCGCGGCGATGGACAATGCCTCCCGCGATGCCGAACGAGAGGCGCACGAGGCCAAGCAGGATGTCGGCTCGGCAATGGAACGCGCGGGCAACGACATCCGAAAGGACTGACCCGAACGGAAAAGCGCCGCTCCCCGGCCCCCGCAAGGGAGCGGCGCTTGACCTGAGCGGCCATCGGCAGCACCAGCGATGGCATGCATGGCGCCACTTCCAAAACCCCCTCCCCCTCCCGGCTGATGATCGGACGCCCGGAACTGGCGCTGATCGGCATTACCCTGTTGTGGGGCGGCACATTTCTGATCGTCCATCAGGCGATGCGCCACAGCGGTCCGCTGTTCTTCGTCGGGCTGCGTTTCGGCACCGCCGCGCTGATGGCGCTGCCGTTCGCGTTGCCCCTGTTGCGTGGCGTCACCCGGCGCGAATGGCTGGCCGGGGTGATGATCGGGGTCGGCATCTTCACCGGCTATTCGCTACAGACATGGGGGCTTCAGACGATCGCCAGCAGCACGTCGGCCTTCATCACTGCCGCCTATGTGCCGCTGGTTCCCATCCTGCAATGGATCATCCTGCGCAGGCGGCCCCGGCTGGCGAGTTGGGCGGGCGTGGCGCTGGCCTTCATCGGGTTGTTGCTGATCGCGGCGCCGAAGGATGGATTGTCGCTGGACCGGGGCGAGACGCTGACGCTGATCAGCACGCTCGCCATCGCGCTGGAGATCATCTTCATCAGCCTGTGGGCGAGCCGCGTCGACGTGGCGCGGGTCACGTTCATCCAACTGGCGGTGACATCCCTGCTGGCCTTTGCCTGCATGGTTCCGGCTGGAGAGGTGATTCCGCCCTTTTCCTGGACGGTGGTGCTGTCGGCCTGCGGCCTGGGGCTGATGACGGCGCTGATCCAGTTCGTCATGAACTGGGCGCAGCAGAGCGTGTCAGCGACCCGGGCGACGCTGATCTATGCGGGCGAGCCGGTCTGGGCGGGCCTGATCGGCTGGATCGCAGGCGACCGACTGCCGGCCATCGCCCTGCTGGGCGGCGCGCTGGTGGTCGCCGCCGTCATTGTCAGCGAAATCCGGTTCGGGAAGCGTTAGAGTGATTTCGAAGCAAGTGGAATCACCTGCTGACTCGGAAATCACGGAAAACAAAAACTCCCCTGGAAACATTCCGGTTCAATCAGACCGGAATGTTTCTAGCGCCGGAACACTGGCGGGCGTTTCTCGAAAAAGGCCGCGAATGCCTCCTGCGCCTCGGCGGAGCGAAGCGTTTCCTGAAACAGTCGCGCTTCCTCCTCGATCCGCTGGTTCAGCACGGCCGGATCGCCCTTCATCAGCCGGCGCGTCACGGCAAGCGCCTGGGGCGGCTTGGTCATCAGCAGGGCCGCTTTCCGCCGCGCATGATCCAACAGGCTATCGGCGGGGACGATCGCCGTGACGAAACCCACCTGATCGGCCGTCTGCGCGTCCATCGGCTCGCCCAGAAGCAGCATCGACGCAGCCTTGGCATAGCCGAATGTGGCGGGCGCCAGCAGGCTGGAGCCTGCTTCAGGCACGATCCCCAGATTGACGAAGGGCGTGATGAAGCGCGCATCGGGCGAAGCATAGACCAGGTCGCAGTGGAACAGCATGGTCGTGCCCACCCCCACGGCGAGTCCCTGAACAGCGGCGACCATCGGCTTTTCAAAGGCGGCGATGGCGCGGATGAAGGCAAAGGCAGCCTCCCCGCCCTGCGGGCCAGCCATGAAATCCTTCAGGTCGTTGCCCGCGCAGAAAGCGTCGCCCTTCCCGGCGAAAAACACGACGCCGATCTCGTCCCGCGCGGACGCATCGGCCAGCGCGGCGGTCATGGCACGGTACATGGCGGCGGTCAGCGCATTCTTCTTGTCAGGCCGGTCGATGTGGATTTCGATGACGCCCTGATTTTCGACGATGGCGATCCCTTCGCTCACGGCCCGACTCTCCTTCACTTTTGGCTGCGGTGATTGACCGGGCGACTGTTGGCCGATCGGCGCTGGGACGTCTATTCTTTTTCGACCATTCTGCCTAAAGCCGAGCCATGCAACGCCTGCGCGAGATTCTGGACCCTTTCCTGCTGCTGCTGATCTGCACGGTGGCGCTCGCATCCTTGTTGCCCGCGCGGGGCGAGGCCGCCGGTATCGCCGGAGCCGCCGCGGATGCGGGCATCGTTCTGCTGTTCTTCCTGCATGGCGCCAAACTGTCGCGGGAGGCGATCTGGGGCGGGGCCAAGGCCTGGAAATTGCATCTGGCGACATTGGGAACGACCTTTGCGGTCTTTCCGTTGATCGGCCTTGCGACGCAGCAGGTGACGGCGATTCCCCCGTCGATGCGCGCAGGATTGCTGTTCCTGACCCTGCTGCCGTCCACGGTGCAGTCCTCCATCGCCTTTACGGCGATTGCGCGGGGCAATGTCGCCGCCGCGGTGGTGAGCGCATCCTTTTCCAATCTGCTGGGCATCGCGCTGACGCCGGCGCTGGTCGCCCTGATGATGGAGAAAAGCGGAACGGGAAATCTGATTTCGCTGTCCTCGATCGAGGACATAGTGCTGCAATTGCTGCTGCCCTTTGTCGTGGGACATCTGGCACGGCCATGGATCGGCGGCTTCGTGAACCGGCACAGGGCGATGCTGGGCCGGGTGGATCGCGGGTCTATCCTGCTGGTGGTCTATTCCGCCTTCAGCGCGGCCGTCGTGGAGGGGCTGTGGCACAAGGTGTCGCGGGGCGATCTGCTGCTGCTGGCCGCGCTGTGCATCGCGATGCTGATCGTCGTGCTGCTCTTCACCTTCTTATTGGGGCGGCTGATGGGCCTTTCGCGACAGGATGCGATCGTGCTGCAATTTTGCGGATCGAAGAAAAGCCTGGCAACGGGCGTGCCAATTGCCGGCGTGCTCTTCCCGGCCAGCGCGGTCGGACCGATTCTGCTGCCGGTCATGCTGTTCCACCAGATACAGTTGATGGCCTGCGCGGTGCTGGCGCGGCGCTATGGCCGGAGACAAGCTGCTGTTCGTCGACGATATCAATGACAGCGGGCGAACGATCAATGCGGTGCGGGACGCCATGGCGGCGGCTCCGGCTGAGGCGGTGCGCTTTGCCGTTCTGATGGACAATGTCCGGTCGGCGGCGGCGGTGAACTATCGCGCGGAGGCCATCGACCGGGCGGTGACCAAGGACTGGTTCGTCTTTCCCTGGGAAACCGTGGCAAGCCGGGAGAGCATATTGGCCGATTGGGGCGATGTGCCGGAAAGGACACAGTAGCTTTCCAAAGAACGGAGTTTCCGGCCGCCCTTGTTGCCCGCGAACCGTTACTGTTATACGAATGTATAACTTCGGCGACGTGTGGGGCTCGCGATAATGGACGGCAGCGGGCAAGAGGATGATCCCGACGCGGCATGGAGCCTGCCCGGCTGGACCTATCGCGATCCCGAATTTTTCCATGCCGAACTGCGCCGGGTGTTCCGGCCATCCTGGCAGATCGCAGCGCATGAAAGCGACATCCCCTCCCCCGGCGACTTCCATCGGCTGGATTATATCGGGGAAAGCGTGATCGTAATGCGGGGCGAGGATCAGGCCATCCGCGCCTTCACCAATGTCTGCCGCCATCGCGGGGCGCGGATCGTCGATGCGGCGTCGGGCTGCGCAAGGAAGCTCACCTGCCCCTATCATGGCTGGACCTATGACAGCGGCGGGCGGCTGACCGGGGTGCCGATGGGGGCGAGCTATGCCTTCGACATGGCCGATCATGGGCTGGCGACTGTGGAAGTCGAGAATTTCCACGGCTTCCTGTTCGTGCGGCTGGAGGATGATGGCGGGCCTTCCGTGGCGGAGATGCTGGCGCCTTATCTGAGCGAGATCGCAGCCTATCGCTTCGAGGAATTGCGGGCGCTCGGTCGAGTGACGCTGCGCCCGCGGGCGGTTAACTGGAAGATTATCGGAGACAATTATTCGGACGGGCTGCATATCGCGGTGGCGCATCCGGGGCTGAAGCGGCTGATGGGCGATGGCTATGGCGTCGAGGCAAGCTCATATGCCGACAGGATGTGGGGACCGATCCTCGACCGGCCTTCCAGCCACCTTTCCGAGCGGGCCTATCAGCATTTCCTGCCGCGCATACCGCATCTGGGGGATGAGCGGCAGCGGCTTTGGGCCTATTTCAAGCTGTGGCCCAATATCGCTTTCGACATATATCCCGACCAGATCGATTTCATGCAGTGGTTGCCGCTGTCTCCGACGCAGACGCTGATTCGGGAGATTCCCTATGCGATTCCTGATAAGCGCCGGGAAATGAGGGCGGCGCGCTATCTTAACTGGCGGATCAACCGGCAGGTCAATGCCGAGGACAGGACATTGATCGATCGGGTGCAAGCGGGCGTGGCTGCGGAAAGCTTCACCGTGGGGCCACTGTCCGATCGGGAGGTGGCGCTCCGGCATTTTTGCAAGCGGATGCGGCAGATCATTCCGCAGGCGCGGCTGCATCGGGCGCCCGCGGCAGGGTGGAGCCGGGCCGCATGACGAAACGCTATGACGCCGTCATCATCGGGGGCGGGCATAATGGCCTGGTCTGCGCCTTCTATCTGGCGCGGGCGGGGTACAAGGTGCGAATCCTCGAACGGCGCGCCATCGTCGGCGGCGCCGCCGTCACCGAGGAGTTCCACCCCGGCTTCCGCAATTCGACGGCGAGCTATACCGTCAGCTTGCTCCACCCCAAGGTGATCCGCGACATGGCTCTGGCCGAACATGGCTATCGCGTGATCGAGCGCCCCATCAGCAATTTCCTGCCGCAACCCGACGGCCGCTATTTGAAGCTGGGCGGCGGGGTCGAGCGGACGCAGGCCGAGTTCGCCAAGTTCAGCGCGAAGGACGCCGCCACCCTGCCCGCTTATTATGATGCGCTGGAGGTGGTCGCGGACGTGCTGCGCGACATGACGTTGAAGGCACCGCCCAATGCGGGCGATGGGCTGGCGATGGTGGTCGCCGCGCTCCGGCAGGGACGGCGGATCGGCGGGCTGACGCTGGAGCAGCAACGCGACGTGCTGGAGTTGTTCACCAAATCGGCGCGCGGCTTTCTGGACGGCTGGTTCGAGAGCGAGGCGGTGAAGGCCGCCTTCGGCTTCGACGCGGTGGTGGGCAATTATGCTTCGCCCGACACGCCGGGCAGCGCCTATGTGCTGTTGCACCATGTCTTTGGCGAGGTGAACGGGAAGAAAGGCGTCTGGGGCCATAGCGTCGGCGGCATGGGAACGATCACCCGGATCATGGCGCAGGTGGTGCGCGCAATGGGAGTGGAGATCAGCCTGGAGGCGCCGGTCGCGTCGGTGCTGGTCGACGGAAAGCGCGCCGTCGGCGTCCGGCTGGAAAGCGGCGAGGAAGTAATGGGCAAGACCATCATCGCCAATGTCGGGCCGAAGCTGCTTTATGAACGGCTGATGGACCCCGGCGACCTGCCGGACGATTTCCTGAAGCGCATCCGGGGGTTCAAGACGGCATCAGGCACCTTCCGCATGAATGTGGCGCTGTCGGCGCTGCCGGACTTTTCCTGCCTGCCGGGCGTGGGCGAGCATCACCAGTCGGGGATCATCATCGCGCCGACGCTGGATTATATGGACCGCGCCTTCATGGATGCGAAGCGCGATGGCTGGTCGCGCGAGCCGATCGTCGAGATGCTGATTCCTTCGACGGTCGACGAGAGTCTCGCCCCGCACGGATGCCATGTGGCGAGCCTCTTCTGCCAGCAATTCGCGCCGGTTTTGCCGGAGGGCCGCAGTTGGGATGATGAGCGCGAAGCGGCGGCGGACCATATCATCGCGACGGTCGATGCCCATGCGCCCGGCTTCGCGCGTTCGGTGATCGCGCGGGACATACTCTCGCCGCTCGATCTGGAGCGGAAATTCGGGCTGGTGGGCGGCGACATCATGCACGGCAATATGACGCTGGACCAGCTTTGGGCAGCGCGGCCGGTGCTGGGGCATGGGGCGTATCGCGGGCCGTTGAAGGGGCTCTATATGTGCGGCGCCGGGACGCATCCGGGCGGTGGCGTGACCGGCGCGCCGGGGCATAATGCGGCGCGAGAAGTGATGAAGGACGGAACGCTGCTGGGGCGGTGGTTCGGGCGCGCTTGAGCTTGCCCTCGCCCCCACCCTCGCCTAAAGGGTCGGTTCATGCCCGACATCATCGTTCCATCCGCCCAGTCCGATCTTAAAGGGGGCGACCTGACTGGCCGGGCGTTGTTTCCGCATCGGCATCTGCTGTCCATCGCGGACCTCAAGCCCTGGGAAATCCGTTTCCTGCTCGATGAGGCGGAACATTGGGCGAAGAGCAACCGGGGCGGCGCGCGCAAGCATGACGATCGCCTGGCAGGCATGACGCAGATCAACGCCTTTTTCGAGAATTCGACGCGGACGCTGCTGTCCTTCGAGATTGCGGGCAAGCGGCTGGGCGCGGACGTGGTCAACATGGCGGCGGCCACGTCCAGCGTGAAGAAGGGCGAGACGCTGATCGACACCGCCATGACGCTGAACGCCATGGCCGCCGACGTGATCGTCATCCGCCATGCCAGTTCGGGCGCGGTGGCGCTGATCGCGGACAAGGTGGATTGCCCGGTACTGAATGCAGGCGACGGCTGGCACCAGCACCCGACGCAGGCCTTGCTCGACGCGCTGACCATCCGGCGGCGCAAGGGCGGTTTCGAGGGGCTGATCGTGGCGATCTGCGGCGACGTGCTGCACAGCCGGGTGGCGCGGTCGAACATGCTCTGCCTCGCCGCGCTGGGCGCGCAGGTGCGGGCGGTGGCGCCGCCAACGCTGATGCCGCCCGAGGTCGAGATGCTGGGCGCGACGCCATACACCCGCATGGACGAAGGGCTGGAGGGCGCCGACGTCGTGATGATGCTGCGGCTCCAGAATGAGCGCATGGACGGGGCTTTCATCCCCTCGGCGCGGGAATATCATATGTTCTACGGGCTGACGCCCGAGCGGCTCGCCATCGCCAAGCCCGATGCGCTGGTGATGCATCCCGGCCCCATGAACCGGGGCGTCGAGATTTCAAGCGTGGTGGCCGATCATCCCGAGCGCTCCGCGATTACCGAGCAGGTGGAAATGGGGGTCGCCATTCGCATGGCCTGTCTGGACGTGCTGACCCGAGGCGCGCGTGGCGTGGAGGGATGGCAATGACAAAGCTCGCCATCATCAACGGGAAGCTGGCCGATCCGGCAGGCAAGGATGTCGACAGCGGCGTCATCCTGATCGAAGGCGACCGGATCGTCGCGGCGGGCGATGTGGCCGTGCCGAAGGATGCGGAGACGATCGATGCGGGCGGACTGGTGGTCGCGCCGGGGCTGATCGATCTGGGCGTCTTTGCGACCGACAAGCCTGCTTTTCATTTCGGCGGGATTACGCGAGCGGCGCTGATGCCGGACCAGTCCTCCCCTCTGGACGATGCAGGCCTCATCCGGCAGGCGACGCGGGCGGGGAAACCGGATTTCTGGGTGCACCCCATCGCTGCGGCGACGCGAGACCTCAAGGGCACCGAACTGGCCGAGATCGGCATGATGCAAGCGGCAGGCGCCAAGGCTGTCGGCACCGGACGCCAGTGGATCGCGGATTCGGGCGTGATGATGCGGGTGCTGTCCTATGCTTCCGGCCTTGGACTCACCGTCATCACCCATGCCGAAGATGGCGGGCTGGCGGGCAAGGCCGTGGCGACCAGCGGGGAGACGGCGACGCGCCTTGGCCTGCCGCACGCACCCGCCTGCGCCGAAGCCATGGCCATCGCCCGCGACATCATGCTGGCGCGCGCCACCGGGGCGGCGCTCCACTTCCGGCTGGTGACGACCAAGGCGGGCTTCGACCTGATCCGCGCCGCCAAGGCCGAAGGATTGAAGGTCACTTGCGGCATCAGCCCGGCCTATCTGTTCCTGGCCGACAATGCGGTGACGGATTTCCGCACCTTTGCGCGCCTCTCGCCGCCGCTGCGGTCGGAGGACGACCGTAAGGCATCGATCGCGGCGGTGGCCGACGGCACGGTCGACGTCATCACCTCCAGCCACGATCCGCGCGGACCGGAGGACAAGCGCCTTCCCTTCGCGGACGCTTCGCCGGGCATGGCAGGGGCGGAAACGCTGCTTGCGCTGTCGCTCAATCTCGTGCGCGAAGGACATGTGTCGCTGGGTCGCCTGATGACCCTGCTCAGCGCCAATCCGGCGAAGATTCTGGGCGTCAATGCGGGCAGCTTCGCGCCGGGCAGCGCGGCGGACCTGATCTTTGTCGATCCCGACATGCCGTGGATCGTCGATTCGACGAAAATGGCCGCGCAGGCAGGGAATACGCCCTTCAATCGCATGCCTGTGCAGGGCCGCGCGCGCAAGATCATGAAGGGTGGCGTTTTCCTCTGATTTCTCCCCTTGCCCTCCCAGGCGGGCCACGCTAAAGCGCCCTCCTTCGCTGGCACAGGCCAAAGTGCAGGAGTGTAGCTCAGCTGGTAGAGCGTCGGTCTCCAAAACCGAATGCCGGGGGTTCGAGTCCCTCCACTCCTGCCAAAGATTTTGCCGTGAAACCTTGATAAACCAAGGGTTCGCGGCTAAGTGCGCAGACGAAGATGGGTCGCGGAGCAGGCGGCCGCACCCCCGGACGCCAATATGGGCGGGATCGGGAGGGCGGACTGTTGCTTCGCGCTTTGGTGTTTGTTCGAAGGGTTTGAGACAGGCGATGGCGAAGGTTTCTCCGGGCGAATTCGTCAATCAGGTGCGGACCGAAGCCAACAAGATCGTGTGGCCCACCAGCCGCGAAACGATCATGACTGGCGTGATGGTGGTCATCATGACCTCGCTGCTGGGCCTCTTCTTCTTCGGCATCGACACCTTCTTCGGTGCGATCGTGCAATGGCTGCTGGCCTTTGCGGCCGGTCAAGCCTGAGTTTTTATTGATTGCCGCGATTTTCAAGTAAATCGCTAAGATCGGGAGTTTGAGACGGTAACATGGCGCGCTGGTACATCATCCACGCCTATTCGGGCTTCGAGAACAAGGTCAAGGAATCGATCCTGTCCGAAGCCGAGCGCATGGGCCTCTCCCAACTGGTCGAGCAGGTGGAAGTCCCCACCGAGACCGTGACCGAGGTGAAGCGCGGCAAGAAGGTGCAGGTCGAGCGCAAGTTCATGCCCGGCTATGTCCTTGCCAAGCTGGCGATGAACGACGACATCTACCACCTCGTCAAGAACACGCCGAAGGTGACGGGTTTCCTGGGTTCGTCGGGCAAGCCTCAGGCGATCAGCGAGGCCGATGCCGCCCGCTATTTCGGCGCCCAGAAGGAAGCCGAGGCCGCGCCCAAGCACAAGGTCAGCGTCGATTACGAAATCGGCGACAGCGTCAAGGTGCTGGACGGCCCCTTCGCGAGCTTCAACGGCACCGTCGAGGAGCTGGATTTCGAAAAGAACCGGGTCAAGGTGTCCGTGTCGATCTTCGGCCGCGCCACGCCGGTCGAGCTGGACTTCGAGCAGGTCGAGCTTTCGAAGTAATTCACGTCATCCCAGCACAGGCTGGGATCTCGTGCCTCGGGTCGTTCCCTTGCGGCCTGAGATGCCAGCTTCCGCTGGCATGACGACAAGGGGAAGTGCGGGAGGGTTTCTTCGGAAACCCGTCTGACCGCTAAACTTGAACCGGGCGCGTCTTCGGACACGTCCAGCAACAGAGTGAGTGACAATGGCCAAGAAGATTACGGGCTATATCAAGCTCCAGGTGCCCGCTGGAGCCGCCAACCCCTCGCCGCCGATCGGTCCGGCGCTGGGTCAGCGCGGTGTGAACATCATGGAATTCTGCAAGGCGTTCAACGCCTCGACGGAAAAGATGGAAAAGGGCACCCCGCTGCCGACCATCATCACCGTCTATGCGGACCGTTCGTTCAGCTTCGTCACGAAGCAGCCGCCCGCCACCTATCTGATCAAGAAGGCCGTCAACCTGAAGTCGGGTTCCAAGGAACCGGGCAAGGTCGTCGCCGGCAAGATCACCCGCGCCCAGCTCGCTGAAATCGCCCAGGCTAAGATGGTTGACCTGAACGCGAACGACATCGACGCGGCGACGAAGATCATCGAAGGCTCCGCTCGCGCGATGGGCCTCGAAGTGGTGGAGGGCTAAGACCATGGCAAAGCTGACCAAGAAGGCCAAGGTTCTGGCCACTGCCGTTGACAAGGAAAAGCTGCACGGCGTCGATGAGGCGCTGGGCCTGATCAAGACCCACGCGACCGCCAAGTTCGACGAAAGCGTCGAAATCGCGATCAACCTGGGCGTCGATCCGCGTCACGCCGACCAGATGGTCCGTGGCGTCGTCACCCTGCCCGCCGGCACCGGCAAGGACGTCCGCGTCGCCGTGTTCGCCCGTGGCGACAAGGCTGAAGCCGCGACTGCCGCTGGCGCCGACATTGTGGGTGCCGAAGACCTGCTGGAATCGATCCAGGCCGGCAACATCGACTTCCAGCGCGTGATCGCCACCCCCGACATGATGGGTCTGGTCGGCCGTCTGGGTAAGGTTCTGGGCCCCAAGGGTCTGATGCCGAACCCGAAGCTGGGCACCGTCACCCCGAACGTCGCTGAAGCGGTCAAGGCCGCCAAGGGCGGTCAGATCGAATTCCGCGTCGAAAAGGCCGGCATCATCCACGCTGGCTTGGGCAAGGCGAGCTTCTCGGCTGCCGACCTGCGCAAGAATTTCGACGCGTTCGTCGACGCGATCGTCAAGGCGAAGCCGTCGGGTTCGAAGGGCAAGTACGTCCGCAAGATCGCCCTGTCGTCCTCGATGGGTCCGGGCGTGAAGGTCGACGTGGCGGAAGTCGCTTCGGTCTGATCCCAGACTATAACAGTTAAGGGGAGCCTCCTTCCTCCGCGCGGGGAAGGAGGCTTTCTTCTTTTTTGGGGAGGCTTCTGATAAGAGGCTCTCCTGTCCTTCCCTGCTTCACTGAAGAGACGGACGAAATTGCCTCTTCAAAGGAGGCAAAGGCACGGGCCATTCCACCCTTCTGCACTTCAAAAGAGCAGGGCTTGAAAGAGCAAAACGCACTTTCAGACAGCCCCAACGGATGAGAGAGTGGAGCGCACCCGAAACGTTGGGCCAAATGACATCAGGTCAGGCCCGACATCAGAATAAAGATGCCGTCAGCAGAGACGGGTCGCACTCCACGGATATTATCATGAGTTTTGAACACCTTCCTTCCCTTCTCTCCGATGCGCTGACACGGAAGGGCTATGAAAATCTGACCCCAGTACAGGCGCAAGTCACCCAACCCGAAGCCGAAGGCCGCGACCTGATCGTGTCGGCGCAGACCGGATCGGGCAAGACCGTCGCTTTCGGCCTGGCCATGGCGGGGGAACTGCTGGGCGAGCAGAGCCGCCTTCCCGTCGCGGGCAAGCCGCTGGCGCTGGCGATCGCGCCGACGCGCGAACTGGCGTTGCAGGTCAGCCGCGAGCTGGAATGGCTCTATGGCGAGGCCCGCGCCCGCATTGCCACTTGTGTAGGCGGCATGGATGCTGCCAAGGAACGCCGGGCGCTCAGCCATGGCGCGCATATCGTCGTCGGCACGCCGGGCCGTCTGCGCGACCATCTGGAGCGTGGCGCGCTCGACCTTTCAGGCCTCAAGACCGTGGTGCTCGATGAAGCCGACGAAATGCTCGACATGGGCTTTCGCGAGGATCTGGAAGAGATTCTCGACGGCGCACCGGACGAACGGCGCACGCTGCTCTTCTCCGCCACCATGCCCAAGCCGATCGTGGCGCTGGCCAAGCGCTATCAGAAGGATGCGCTGCGCATTTCCACCGTCAGCGACGAGCGCGGCCATGGCGACATCAGCTATCAGGCGCTGACGGTTGCCCCCGCCGACATCGAGAACGCCGTGGTCAACCTGCTGCGCTATCATGAGGCGGAGACGGCGATCCTCTTCTGCGCCACCCGCGATAATGTGCGACACCTCCACGCCAGCCTGACCGAGCGCGGCTTTGCCGCCGTGGCGCTGTCGGGCGAGCATAGCCAGAATGAGCGCAACCACGCCCTGCAAGCCCTGCGCGACCGCCGGGCACGGGTGTGCGTGGCGACCGACGTGGCGGCGCGTGGCATCGACCTCCCCAATCTCAGCCTCGTCGTGCATGTCGAACTGCCGCGTGATGCGGAGACGATGCAACACCGTTCGGGCCGCACCGGGCGCGCGGGGAAGAAGGGGACGGCCGTGCTGATCGTGCCCTATCCGCGCCGCCGCCGGGTCGAATCCATGCTGCGTGGCGCAAAGATTCCGGTTGAATGGGGCACCCCGCCGAGCAAGGAAGCGATCCAGGAGCAGGACAATGCGCGGCTGCGCGCCAGCCTGATGGAGAAGGCCGAGCTGGACGAGCAGGACTGGGCGCTGGGCGCCGAGCTGCTGGCCGAAAAGTCCGCCAAGGAAATCGCGGCGATGCTGGTGCGCAGTGCCCGTGCCGCCCTGCCCGCCCCCGAGGAGCTGCTGGATGCCAGCGAAGCGCCTGCGCGGCGGGACGGACCGCGTCCGGGCTTTGAGGACACCATCTGGTTCCGCATGGACATCGGCCGCAACCAGAATGCCGATCCGCGCTGGATATTGCCGCTGATCTGCCGTCGCGGGCATGTCAGCCGGGGCGATATCGGCGCGATCCGCATTGCCGCCAATGAAACGATGTTCGAAATTCCCTCCGCCATCGCTTCGAAGTTCGTCGGCGCGGTGCAGCGCACCGGCCAGGCCAATGACGAAGGCGCCGAAGTTGCCATCGAGCAAATCGAGGGCAAGCCACGCGAAATGGCGCGGGAGAATCGGCGCGAAGGACCGCATGGCAAGGGACGGCCCAATAGCGAGCGCGGCCCGCGCCCACCCGCACACAGCCCGCGGCCCTTCAAGGGCGGCCCCAAGCGCGCTGGGCCTCGCAAGCCCCGCTAAAGCGCGCTGCGTTAAATCCGACGCAGGACGCATGCACTAAATTTTTGTGATCGCATCGTTTTTGCGCATGATGCTCCAAGGTAAACGGGCCGCTCCTCGATGGAGCGGCCCTTCCTGTTTGCAGGGTCAGCCCGCGCCGCAGAGCGCCAGCATCTTGGCGGCCAGTTCGCGCTCGCCCATGACGACGTGGGGGACGCCCAGCCCTTCCAGATGAGCGACTTCCGCGTCCGAATGCGCTCGGGCGATGACCTGAAGATTCGGGTTCAGGCGGCGCGCATGTTGGTGGATCGCACCGCCTTCAAAACCCTCCGGCACCGCGATCAGCAGGCGGCGGGCTTCGCAGATGCCCGCTGCGGCGAGGTAGCGGTCCTCCAGCGCGTTACCGCGCACCACTGACAGGCCGGCCTCCTCCGCTGCGTCGGCGCGGTCGGCATCGCCCTCCAACACCACGAAGGGGGCTTGCCGCTCGGCCAGCCGGGTAGCGATCAGCTTGCCGACGCGGCCATAGCCGACCAGGATGACATGGCCGGTGCGCGGTTTTTCCGGCGCCTTTTCCGGCTTCGCTTCCTCTTCATCCTCCGCCTTGTGGCTGCGCACGATAACCGAAAAGATCAGCGGGTTGAGGAAGATCGACACGATCGCGCCCGCGAGGATCAGGTCGCGCGCCTCGGCGGGCAGCACGCCCAATCCCGTGCCCAATGAGGCAATGATGAAGGAAAATTCCCCGATCTGCGCCAGGCTCGCCGCGATGGTCAGCGCCGTGTCGCCGGGATGACCGAAGGCGCGAACGATGGCGAAGGCGGCGATGGACTTGCCGACGATGATGATCGCCACGGTGGCGAGCAGCGGCAGCGGCTGTTCGATCAGCACTGCCGGATTGAACAACATGCCGACCGAGACGAAGAAGAGCACCGCAAAGGCATCCCGCAAGGGGAGCGTTTCCTCCGTCGCCCGGCGGCTGAGCGGCGTTTCGCCCAGAATCATGCCCGCGAAGAAAGCGCCCAGCGCGAAGGAGACGTCGAAGGCGACCGCCGCGCCGAAAGCGACGCCGAGGGCGATGGCAAGGACGGCGAGGCGGAACAGCTCACGCGAGCCGCTATGGACGACCCAGTGCAGCGCCCAGGGAATGACGCGGCGGCCGACGACCAGCATCAAAGCGACGAAGCCCGCAACCTTGAGAAAGGTGATGAGCAACGGCGCGAGCAAGGCTCCTGCTCCACCGCCCGCGTCGGCATTGTTCATGACCCCGGCCAGCGCGGGAAGCAACACCAGCGCCAGGACCATCACCAGATCCTCCACGATCAGCCAGCCCACCGCGATACGCCCCCGGTAGGTTTCGACCAGATCCGCCCCTTGCAACGCGCGCAGCAGGACGACCGTACTCGCCACCGAAAGCGAGAGGCCGAAGACCAGCCCGCCCATCAGCGGCCAGCCCATATAATGGGCAAGCCCCATGCCCATCAGTGTCGCCACGGCGATCTGCCCGATGGCGCCGGGCACCGCGATATTCTTGACCGACAGCAGGTCGCGCAGGGAGAAATGCAGGCCGACGCCGAACATCAGCAGGATCACGCCGATTTCCGCCAGTTCATTGGCCAGCCCCGCATTGGCAACGAATCCGGGGGTGAAGGGACCGACGATGATGCCGGCGACCAGATAGCCGACCAGCGGCGATAATTTCAGGCGATGGGCGATGGCGCCCATGATGAAGGCAACGACAAGGCCCGCTACGATCGTTCCGATCAGGGGCGTGTGATGGGGCATAGAGTATGTTTTCCTTGGCGCCGCCGGCGGAGTGCGCTGAGTTCGTGCGTCCCACCACCGGCAGCTTATCCTATTTTCATTCAGCGACAGCCAGCATGGCCGCCGACAGCAGCGCGCCGGCCGCGCCCAGTCCCGCCAGGACGGCAGGCATGAACCACGGGGGCGGGCGGCGGCGAGACGAATCGTGGTCGCCGCGGCGCGATCTTCTGCGGGTCATGAAGAAGCTCCTTTTCCTGACGGCGGTTCCCAAAGGGTCCGCCCTGAGAGCGATACGTCAGGAAAAGGCAGGCGGCGCGCGGGCGCGCTGGCGGGAAAGCAGGTGGAAGGGCTTGGGGGACGGGAAAGAAGGAGAAAGGCGACGAGCAGGCAGGAGAAGCGCGGCGCCCGGCGGCAACGCCGCCACGGGCAGGAACCAGATCGCGGCGGGCGCCAATGCCGGTGCCCGCCCATCGCCATCCGGCTCGGTCACCCGGAGCGCGATGGGATTCGCATCAGCGCGGGCCTTCAGCACGACGCCGGTGGTCGCCGGGTTGAAGGCGGAGCCGGTGATCCTGCTGGACGGCGGCCCCAGGGGTGCCAGGGCGCTCAACAGCGCCACGCCGAGCGACAGCCACAGAGACAGGATGAAGGGCAGGCCGCCCGGCCCGGCTTCATTCCTGTATGGCGTCGGCGTCATGCGTGATAATATCCCTTCCGCGATGCAAGATAGGAACGGGTGAGCCGAAAAACCAGCCCTGAAAGCCGGTCGGATGGTGGTCGTATTTTCGAACCGA
This sequence comes from Sphingobium sp. TB-6, assembly GCF_012927365.1. Classification (NCBI taxonomy): domain Bacteria; kingdom Pseudomonadati; phylum Pseudomonadota; class Alphaproteobacteria; order Sphingomonadales; family Sphingobiaceae; genus Sphingobium; species Sphingobium sp. TB-6. The sequence goes on from NZ_JABBGL010000034.1 coordinate 17,672, forward strand.
ATGATGGCTTTGCCGCCAATCTGAAAATGCTCTTGCCGGTTGACAGAAGCGAGTCATTCCAGTAGCGGGCCACATTCCCGCGCGGGTCGGTAAGGGCTTCATGTCCTCGACGATCTGCGTAAAGCAGATTTGAACGAGAAGAGAAGAGCCATGTTCGCAATCGTGCGCACGGGCGGCAAGCAATATCGCGTCGCCGCCGGAGACAAGATCGTCGTCGAAAAGCTGGCCGGTGAGGCTGGCGACAAGGTGACCCTGGATGACATCCTGTTCGCCGGTGAAGGCAGCGATGTGAAGGACGCAGCCAAGCTGACCGTCGCCGCTGAAATCATAGCGCAGGCGAAGGGCGAGAAGGTCATCGTCTTCAAGAAGCGTCGTCGTCACAACTACCGCCGCAAGAACGGCCATCGCCAGAATCACACGATCCTCAAGATCGTGTCGATCGCCTGAGCCGCAGCTAAGTCACGAGGAGTTTGAGTCATGGCACATAAGAAAGCTGGCGGTTCATCGCGCAACGGTCGCGATTCGGAATCGAAGCGCCTTGGCGTGAAGAAGTTCGGCGGTCAGGAAGTGATCGGCGGCAACATCATCATTCGCCAGCGCGGCACCCGCGTATACCCGGGCCGCAATGTCGGCATGGGCAAGGACCATACGCTGTTCGCGCTCGGTGAAGGCCGCGTGGTATTCCACACCGGCAAGCTCGGCCGCAAATATGTGTCGGTCGACGCCATGGCCGAAGCAGCCGAATAACGGACGATTGATGACGGATCGTCCCTCGCAATCGGGGCGATCCTCCTGGCGGAACGGCTTTTAGTCCACCGTCAGCGTTCGAGGAAAACAAGGGGCGCCCCGTCCGGGAGCGCCCCTTTTTCCATTTGTCGGCGTCTCCCCTCATTTTCCCTCAAGCCTCTGGAACTCCACCTCCCCCTCGCGCGTCGAGGCGGCGGGCCCAGCCAGAGACAAAGCGTCGTCAAGCCGTAACTTTTTGCGGCCAGAGGCGCGCCAGAAATCAGGAGACGTTTGAATGTTCGCCCGTACCCCTCGCCTGTTGCTGCGGCCCGGCTGGATGGAAGATGCGCCCGCCCTGGCCGAAGCGATCGGTGATCCTTCGATCCTGCGCAACCTGACGCGTGCGCCCGCCCCCTATGCGCAGGCTGATGCCGAGGCTTTCCTCGCCACGCCGCAGGATCCGCGCCTGCCGCGCCTGCTGGCCTTCACCCGCACCAACGGCGCGCCGCGTCTGGTGGGCGGCTGCGGCATTCATCTGGAGGAGGATGGCACAGCGGAACTGGGCTATTGGATCGCCCGCCCTTATTGGGGTCTGGGTTTTGCCACGGAGGCCGCGCGCGCTGTCATGCACATGGCGCGGGCGTCGGGAATCCGCGATGTCCGTGCAGCCCATTTCACGGACAACCCGGCATCGGGCAACGTCCTGCGCAAGATCGGCTTCCGCTATACCGGACGGATCGAAACGCGCTTCAGCCTGGGCCGGGGCGCAGCGGCGGACTGCCTGATTTTCGAGGAAGGTGAGGCCGCGCGCATGGCGGCGGATTCGTCAATGGACCTTTACGGGGATTCTGTGCCCGCATTGGCGGCCTGATCCTGCAACGCCGGGGGAAGCGACGGGCGCTGCTTCCTCCGTCCCCCTTAAAGGGCACCCGCTGGCTGCGCCAGGCGATTCGGCGCTGGACGAACCGATGACGGCTGGGATCGGCTCCGCGAAATCGTCACGCGGCGGCTGGTTTTGGCGCTGACGGAAGAAGCGACCGCTTTTACTGAGCGCGTGGTTTAATTTCGCCGCATAAACCGCTATGGGCGCGCCATGCATTTTCTTGATCAAGCGAAGATTTACATCAAATCCGGCTGGGGCGGTCCCGGCGCGGTCAGTTTCCGGCGTGAAAAATATGTCGAATATGGCGGCCCGGACGGCGGCAATGGCGGCAAGGGCGGCGACATCATCTTCGAGGCGGTGGCGGGGCTGAACACCCTGATCGACTTCCGCTACACCCAGCATTTCAAGGCGCAGCGCGGCCTGCCCGGCGCCGGCAAGAATCGCTATGGCGCGGGCGGCAACGATCTCGTCATCAAGGTGCCGGTGGGGACGCAAATCCTGTCCGATCCCACACCCATAGAGGGCACGGAGGATGAAGACGGCTATCCTGAATATGAGGATCAGGAAGTGCTGGCCGACTTCACCGAGGTCGGGCAACGCATGATATTCCTGCGCGGCGGCGATGGCGGGCGCGGCAACCTGTCCTACAAGACCAGCACCAACCGCGCCCCGCGCCAGCATGGGACGGGCTGGCCGGGGCAGGAAATGTGGGTGTGGCTGCGGCTGAAGCTGCTGGCCGACGTGGGCCTGGTCGGCATGCCTAATGCGGGCAAGTCGACCTTCATCAATCAGGTCACCAACACCAAGGCGAAGGTGGGAGCCTATGCGTTCACCACCACCAAGCCGCAGCTCGGCGTCGTGCTGCATCGCGACCGGGAGTTCGTTCTGGCGGATATTCCGGGGCTGATCGAAGGCGCCGCCGAAGGCGCGGGCATTGGCGACCGCTTCCTGGGGCATGTCGAGCGGTGCCGGGTGCTGCTGCACCTGATCGATGCGACCGGCGACGATCCGGTCGAACAGTTCCGCATCGTGCAGGATGAGCTGGCGGCTTATGGCGGCGGGCTGGACGAAAAGCCGCAGATCGTAGCGCTCAACAAGGGCGACCTGCTGGGGCAGGAATTGATGGAAGACATTGCCGAACAGCTTCGGGACGAGGCTGACGTGGAGGATGTATTCATCATCTCCGGCGCGACCGGCGAAGGCGTACCGGCTCTGCTGGACGCGGTGCTGCCGCTGCTGGACCAGCCCAGCGACAATGAAGAGGAGGATGAGGCCGGTGAGGAAGGCGAGGCGCCGTGGTCTCCGATCTGACCGGCAAATCAGGCTCGCTTCGATCGCTACCCTCCCCCGACCTCTCCCTGCAAGGGAGGGGAGGAAGATATAGATGACCCCTTCCCTCTCCGGCTTTCCGCCGTCTCAAATCCGCCGTCTGGTCATCAAGATCGGGTCCGCGCTGCTGGTCGACCCGCAGGGACAAGTGCGCGAAGCCTGGCTGCGCACGCTGATCGCGGATGTCGCGGCACGCAAGGCTGCGGGGCAGCAGATCATCATCGTCTCCTCCGGCGCCATTGCGCTGGGCGCGCGGCGGTTGAAGCTGCCCAAGGGCGGGCGTGGTTCCCTGGAGGATGCCCAGGCGGCAGCAGCGACGGGGCAAATTGCGCTGTCGCAATGCTGGGCGAGCCTGCTGCACGAGAACGGCATCACAGCCGCACAGATGCTGGTGACGCTGGACGATCTGGAGAATCGCCGCCGCTATCTTAACGCCTCCGCCACGCTGGAGCGGCTGATGGCGCTGGACGTCGTGCCGGTGGTGAATGAAAATGACAGCGTCGCCACGGCGGAGATCCGCTTTGGCGACAATGACCGGCTGGCGGCGCGTATCGGACAGGCGGCACGGGCTGACGCAGTTGTGCTGCTGTCGGACGTCGACGGGCTTTACACCGCCAACCCGCATGTCGATGCGAACGCCATGCTGATAGAGACAATCGAGCGCATCGATGCGCGCATTGCCGGGATGGCGGACAGCGGCTCCGCCTCGGGCATGGGATCAGGGGGCATGACCTCCAAGATCGAGGCGGCGCGCATCGCCACGGGGGCTGGCGCGCATCTGGCGATCATTTCCGGCAAGGTGGATTCGCCGCTGTCGCATTGGAGCGATGGCGGCAAAGGCTCGATCTTCCTCGCCGCGCAGGCGAAGGGCGCGCGCAAGGGCTGGCTGGCCGGGCGCCTGACGGTGCGGGGGCGGATCGTGGTCGATGCCGGGGCGGAGGCGGCGCTGGGGCGCGGCAACAGCCTGCTGCCCGCTGGCGTGGCGCGGATCGAGGGCATCTTCGCCCGCGGCGACGTGGTCGACATATTGGCCGAGGACGGACGGGTGATCGCGCGCGGCCTGATCGAATATGACAGCGATGAAGCGGCGCGCATCGCGGGCAAGCGCAGCGAGGACATCGCCGCTTTGCTGGGGCACCTCCCCCGCTCCGTGCTGGTCCATCGCGATCATATGGCGATGGTCTGATCCATGGCCCTACGCATTGCGATGACGGGCGCGACGGGTTTCGTCGGCGCCGAAACGCTGAATCAGGCCTTGGCGGCGGGACATCATGTCTCAGCCATCACCCGCCGGGCTCAGCCGCCCCGCGCCCATCTGAAATGGGTGCCGGGCGCGCTGGAGGATCGGGCGGCGCTCAACACGCTGGTGCGCGACGCCGATGTGGTGATCCATATCGCGGGCGTAGTGAACGCGCCGGATCGCGAGGGGTTCGAGATCGGCAATGCGCGCGGCACCATGGCGGTGGTCGACGCCATGCGTCAGCGCGGGGTCAAGCGGCTGCTCCATGTCTCCTCGCTCTCGGCGCGGGAACCGGGGCTGTCGGACTATGGCTGGTCGAAGGAACTGGCCGAACGGCATGTGAAGGCAAGTGGGCTCGACTGGACCATTATCCGGCCGCCCGCCATCTACGGACCGGGCGACCGGGAGATGCTGGAGCTGTTCCGCATGGCCAAGCGCGGGATCATGCTGATGCCTCCGGGTGGGCGGCTGTCGGTGATCGAGGTGAGCGATCTGGCGCGACTGTTCCTGACGCTGGCGGTCGAGAAGGACATGAAGAGCCTGACCCATGTCTATGAAGTCGATGACGGTACGCCGGGCGGCTGGGACCATATGGAGTTCGCGCAGGCGATCGGCCGGGCGGTCGGGCGACCAGTGCGGACTTTCGCGACGCCGAGCTGGGCGCTGGGACTGGGCGCCCGGCTGGATCGGATGGTGCGCGGCAGGAATGCCAAGCTGACGCTCGATCGGGTGAGCTATTTCTGCCATCCCGACTGGGTTGTGGCAAAGCGCAAGCAACCGCCCAAAAAGCTGTGGGTGCCCAAAGTGACGACCGAAGACGGGTTGAAAGCGACGGTCGATGCCTATCGGGCGAAGGGGTGGCTGTAGCGCGGCTTGCTGGTTCGGGTGGAGAGCGGGGGACTGTCAGGAATTTCGTGTGCGACGAGGCATAATGGGGAACAAGGAGACCCGGTATGTCACGACGCAAAGAACCCTCGATACCGAACGACATTCTCGATCAGCTGCTTGCCGGCACTGACGCGG
>NZ_JABBGL010000035.1:0-19222 GCF_012927365.1 Sphingobium sp. TB-6
CGGGCTACGCCCGCCCTCCGCCGCACGCAGCGCAAGGCCATCTTCAACAAACCAGCATCATATTATCTGAAAAGGGGGTCCCTCTTCGACGCCGATCGGGGGTCCCTTTTGAACGCCGTTTGACACCCCAGGATTGCAGGATAGTCAATTGGCATGGCGGTTTGTCCATTGGGGGGCAGGCAGAACAAGGGGGCGATCGGCGAATGCTGAAGCCATTTCGCGCACCCCTGTCGATATCGCCATGTTCGTTCGCGCGCCCCTGAGGGGCGAAGGAGCACCTTCAGGTCAGGAAGTTTGGCCGGCCGAAACCGGCCTTCTCGCACGCTGCCAAATAGTGCTCGAGATATCCGGTCGGCGAAATCGACTGAGTGACCTCCCGGGTTTGAGGATCGATGTGCTCGAGCGTGCCATGACTGATGTACACGGCGTTGACCGGCTCGCTGCCGGCGATGAACTTGTGGATGACCCCCGGGGTCTCGAAGATGTAGGTGCCCGGACGGTACTCAAAATTGCGATCATGGCCCCAATGGCCGGATACGGTCCATCCGAAGACCGGGCCGAGATGCCGGTGCAGTCCGCTTTCGGCGCCTGGGCTGGCCTTGATCTGGGTGACAATGAAATCCTCGCTGGGACGGGCATGGAGAATGCGCACTTGGACGCCACCCACGAACTCGATCCAAGGAAGTTCGTCGCTATGAATGTGAAGTGTTGAGAAACTGCGCGGGTCCATGATCTATCCTTCTCTGCCAGACCGTTTTCATTGTAATGTACTACCGCCCTGAATTCGCGGCGCGGTGTCCTACTGGGCCGCGGCGGCCAATCCTCGAGCCTTGCCGAGCAATATCGGCGCCGATTTCGAAGCGGTCTCGAACACGATCAGCACCGTGCAGCCTTCAAGCCCAATCTTGATCGGGCCGTAGCCTGTGCCGGCCGCAGCCCAGCGGACGTCCCCGGCTTCGAAATTGATCTTGCCGACCTTTTGCGATCCCTGAACGATGTATTCCAGGTAGTTGCAGGCGTGGGTATGAGGATGGATTTCCTCACCGGGCTCGAACTTGGCCAGGATGACCGCAGGAGACTCCTCGGCATCATTAGGGTCGAGGAGGAATTGGGCGAAGCGGACTCCTTCGTCGCCCGCGATCCACTCAATGTCGCGCGCGAAGATGTCCTTATGTTTCATCGTGGCCACTTTTTGTGCTCCTACTTCGATCCCTGTGTTTCGTGGTAAGTCAGGCGCCGCTGTGGGCTGACTTGAGGCGTTCATATTGCTGCTTACGTGTCAGCGGCACCTCCAGCGGTCGGCGATAGGAGGGATCATTGGGCCCGCGGGCTGCCTTCTCTTGGCCCTTGATCACATCCAGCGAATAAGGCTTGAGATAGCGGCGATTTGGGCTCCCTTCTGCGGTCGCCGCGCCTTTAGTCCTCTGGCACGGGTTTCGTCGAGCGAGGTCGCGTTCGCCGACGAGAAGACCTGGTGGTTGCTGTCAACCTCCATGATGTCCTTGTACCGGGTTATCGACCAATAGAGCCCATAGGGGCTGGTGGTGCAATGATGCACCGGATCGTCACGGCGTAGGCGGGCGAAGATCGGCCAATGTTGATTGTGATGAAAAATGCTGGCGTCGCTGAGGTCCGTCAGCGCGGCCGCATTCGAAGGCGCGTACACGCCCTCCATCGCCTCTGCTGCCATTACATCCCTCCACTTATAGATGGCGTTATCGTTACCTAAGTGGCGGCGGTCCGATAAATGCGTTTTCGATGTGCTTGAGGCGGCGGCGCATCAATCGCGCTTCCAATGATCTCATCATGACGCGTGCGCGAGGCATCTTCGGCTCTGAACCGACTAAGGCGTTCATGGCAGGTCGAGGCAGAAAAAGCATTTATCAGCCTCCCTTGGAGACTGCATCTAGCTCACCCGAAATGCGACCAGGCCCAGTCCGGCGATGGACTTCCGTGGCGGAGGGGTTCGAACGCGAGGCGAGGTATCTTGGACGGAGAAGAGATTGAGATGACCAAGTCGCTAATCAAATTCAAGTCACCGCATGATGCGGTGCAGCTCTCGGTGGCCCTCTAGTCATTGAAAGCTTTCGGCAGAACCTTGGTGGGCTTGGGCGCGTGCCATGTTGTCGCCGTGCCCCTCGCCTCGTTCATTCAAAATGCGCGGCAGGGCCATGGAGACGTAATCCGCAACATCTAATGGAGGAGTCTGGTTTGGGCTTTATCTCACTTGATCATGCCAATGCCATCTTTGCTGGCGCGTTCTCCAAAAGCGCCGAGTTGGGCTTGAAGCCGCTAACCGTCGCTGTGCTCGACGCCGGGGGGCACGTGATCGCGCTTCAAAGGCAGGACGGGAGCTCCACGCTGCGTCCGCAGATAGCGTGCGGCAAGGCGTCAAGCGCGCTGTCCCTCGGCCTCTCGACCAGGAAGATAGGCGAAATGGCGTTGGAGCGTCCGGCCTTTGTTTCGAGCTTGAGCGCCATTGCGCCTCAAGGCATCATTCCGGCAGCCGGTGGCGTGCTTGTCGTTGATGCGGAAGGTCGGCCGATCGGGGCTGTTGGCGTCACCGGTGATACGTCCGACAACGACGAAATCTGCGCTCTCAGTGGTATCGCCGCCGCCGGGCTCAACGCCCAAACGTAAATCCTCGCGCGTATGGTTGGTTACCGCCCGGTCATCGCGGCTTGGCTTGGTCTTTTTTGTACATGGGTAACCTCTATTACTTCCGACCAACTTGGCGCAGCCGGTATGGGTTTCCAGAACGGATCGTCAGGCTTCCAACACAAGAGGTTTTCTGGGGAGGAAAGTTTGGCCCACCGCTGCCTTCGGGCACGGTGGGCCATTCGTATGCCAGGAAACACCAGCCGCCCGCGACCGCGGGTGCAGCGTTTGAAGTTGTCGACATCTGCGGAAGGCACGAGGCGATTTTTCGGGATCGGCTTCAGCATTGGTCTGCATGGCCTGCCTGGAATGCGCCGCGGCTGAGCTGGGCTGAGAGCTGGAGTTCCCGCGAACTGGAGGCCGTAGTTCAGAAGCGCCGATGACCATGGTGAGAGGCATCTGTCTCTCTCCAGAAGAACTGTGCGCCGCCCAAGCCGGGCATGCATAACAGTCGAATTCTCCCGGGACGCGCCAAAACGCACTTATCGCGGATGTCCTCGTTGAGCACTGTCGCGCGATAATCGTGTTGCAGCAGCAGCAGTAGGGAGAGGATCATGAGAATATATCGGCATTCCGAATGCGACGTACTCGCGGAGATGACTACGGACGGGTTCGGGTTCGCTCGAGAGATCGCTCACGAACAGGGTATCAACCTTGGCGTTGTCGCGCTCGGTGAGAAGTCAGACAACCCTGCTTCAGTGATGCTCTTGCAGCTTCCCCCAGGCCACGTTCTCGAGCGTCATGCCCATAATACGCATCGCATGGAGGTTGTCGTAAAGGGATCGGTGCTCACGCCGGATGGGCAGGAGTTGCGTTCCGGTGACGTCTTCACGTCGGGCCCGGGAGAGTTTTACGGGCCCCTTACCGCAGGTCCCGAGGGTTGCATGTCGGTCGAGATATTCGGCGACATTCAGGGCATGGCTCCTCGAGCCTCTGCCGATGCCAGCCCCGAACACGCCGCGATGATCGCCTCCATCGGAAAGCGCACCCTCGAGAATCTTCCCGAGTGATCGTGGCGCGGGGATGAAAGGATCGAGAATGGGCAATCGATTGTTCGGAGTTGTCGGCCGTTTGGCGATGGCGGCCGGTGTGTTGTGTGTCCCCGCGGCCAGCTTCGCGAAGGACGTGGTGGTGCACGCCGGAAGGCTTATCGACGGTGTTTCGGCCCAACCGAGAGAGCGAGTTTCGATCCTGATCCACGACGGTGTGATCCAGGAAGTGACTGGCGGCTACCTCGCGCCAGCGGGTTACGAGGTCGTGGATCTGACCGGCAAAACGGTCCTTCCGGGACTTATCGACTGCCATGTCCATCTATCGATAAACTTTGAAGCGCCGATCATCAATTACTTGGTGAAGACTCCCCCGACTGACCAGTTAGTCACCGGGATCAGCAATTCGCGCGCCTTGCTGGAACGAGGCTTCACGTCGGCTCGCGACGTATCCGGCTACACCCCTGTCGTGGTGAGTTTGAAGAAGGCGATCAACGCGAACAAGGTCATGGGACCGCGTCTCTGGGTTTCGGGCGGGATGATCGCGCCGACCGGGGGGCATGGAGACATGAGCATGGGGCTGGACCCAGCCCTGCACAAGCCAGAGTGGGACGATAATGTCGTCAGCGGTCCGGAGAACGCCATTGAATTGGCGCGCTCCCGCCACAAGGCGGGCGCTGATCTTGTGAAGATCGCCATCTCCGGGGGCATGGCAAGCGACGGCGATGATCCCCGGGCGATGCTCATGACAGACGACGAGATCAAGGCGTTCGTCGACACCGCGCACGCGCTAGGCATGAAGGTCGCAGCTCACGCCCATGGCAAGACGTCGGTGGAACATGCCGCGGCGCTGGGCGTCGATTCTATCGAGCATGGCACCTTTGCCGATGCCGAGACCTTCAAGCTCATGAAGGCCAAGGGAACCTGGTTCGTCCCGACGCTCCAGGCCGGTTTCGATCTGGGTAACCTGGCGGCCGCCCATCCGGAAATGCTCAGCGAGTCCGGTCGGCAGAAGATCACCACCCTGGGTCGGCTGACCGGGCAGAATGTGCTCACGGCGTACAGGATGGGCGTCCGCATTGCTTTCGGGACGGACACGCGGCCTGGTCAGAACGCCCATGAGTTCGTGCTGCTCGCCAAGGCTGGCATTCCGCCGATGGCAGCGATCCAGATGGCCACGCTCCATGCGGCTGAGCTGATCGGCGCCCCCGACAAGGTCGGCAGCATCCAGCCCGGACGCTTCGGCGATCTGATTGCGACGACCGGCGACCCACTAGCCGATATCAGCGTGCTCGAGCACGTCGAGTTCGTAATGAAGGGCGGAGATATCGTGAAGCAGTAGCCCATGCATCGGCAGGCTGGGTTCCCATTCACTCTGAGTTGGCTGGGTCATTAGTGCCGAGCCCGGCGAGGATCAGACTTTATGGTATCCATTGAATCCGAAGTGGCCATCATCACCGCCGACCTCGAAGTGGTGCTGGGCGGCACGGATCACAATCTCAGCTGGTCCAGCGCTCATTCGCTTGTCGCCGTCATGCTCCAGGCTGACCTTACGCCGCCCTTTTCTTGTTTGGTGGGAAAGTGCGGCGCCTGTCTTTGCACACTCGTCGAAGGGCAGGTCTCGATGGACCACAATGAAGTCCTGGATGATGGTGACATCGCGGAAGGGTACGTACTGGGCTGCCAGGCAAAGCCCCTGACCCCCAATGTGAAGATCACGTTCGACTGAACTTCTTCGATCCATAAGAAAATGCCGCTTCTGATTGAGCGACTTCGTAGATTTCTGAGAGGAGCCTCGAATGTTTCGTACTCGTGGAGCGCCAAAGGCGTTTGAAGACCATGTCGACATGAGCTTCCACGATTCCCGGGACTGGTATCAGTTCAAGGGGGGCGCCTTCGTGTTTAATTTGATTATGGTGGGGGACGAGGAGGCTGGGCCCGTGATCAGCTTGCTCAATGCCGCGCCACACTCGATCCTTCCCGTCTCTCCCGCGCATGCGCATGCCAGCGACAGCTTCAGGGTGGCATTGAAGGGGCGGATTCACATGGAGCCCGATGTCTACGGCGCGGGCGAATTCCGCTTCCAGGAAGGTTGGCGCGTCTATCCAGGGCACGGCGAGGTCACTTACGGCCCTGAAGGCCAATGGGAGATTGTGGTCTTGGGCGACAGCCGCGGTCAGAAGATGCGGCCCGCCGTGGAGTTCCATCCCAATCTAGAAAACGAGATGCTCAAGGGGATCGCTAGCGATTTCGGGACGGTAGGCGACGTCATGTCCGACGATCCGGCCATGGGGGCAGGCCCTTCCGCTATTGCGACGACATTGGCGCCGAAACTCCGGATGGGAAAGCTCAACGGGAGCTACGAGGATCGTGCAAATTGGGATGAAGTGTCCCCCGGTGTGCGCGCGTCGCTGGCCCTGATGGGGGATCCCAGGCGGGGGCCGATGGTCATATGCACGGACGTCGATCCAAACCGCCGCGCCATGGCGCGCGCCCGGTTTGGAACGGAGTTGGTCCGGATCGTGGTCTCCGGCAGTTGCAGGATCGGCGACACGGTCTATAGCCAGGGGGACGTCAGGATCCAGCATCCGCACCACTGGTGCGACGCTGTGGAGGCTCTCGACGCTGGACTGCGCGAGTTGATCGTCCTGGGAGATCGCCGCTTCCTTGACTGCGAAGCAGAGGCTGACGGCTGGCCCCGGTCAATTCCGGGATATCTTGGGACACTCATGCATGCGCTTGGCGATCGCGTCCAGCCGGCGAGATCGGCGGCCTAGGCGACCTCCGGGAGAGGCTGTGAGCCGCTTGCCGGCGCGCTCGACATCGGCGGCGTGAACCTCACCCACGCCGAGGCCACACAGGCCGCGCTCGACCGGGTTGCCGCCACGCATGGAGGGATCGACGTCCTGGTCAACGTCGCGGGCGGTTTCACCTGGGAAACGCTCGAAGACGGCGGCCTCGACTCCTGGGCCAAGATGCAGGCGATGAACCTGATGACCAACGCCACGATCACCAAGCTGGCGCTGCCCGCGCTCAAGGCGGGGATGGGTGCCTATGCCGCGTCGAAATCGGGTGTGCACCGCCTGACCGAGGCGCTGGCCGAGGAACTCGCCGGCACCGGCGTCACGGTCAACGCGCTGATCCCCAGCGTGATCGACACGCCGACCAACCGTCAGGACATGCCGAACGAGGACTTCTCGAAATGGGTAAAGGCGGAGGCGATGGCGGAGGTCATTCTGTTTCTCGCCTCGCCCGCCGTGCGCGCCGTCACCGGCGCGCTCATTCCAGTCATGCGGGGAGGGTGAAGGAGTGCGTGTCGCTCCGTTCGTTTGGCCTTTGATGATTTAGCCCATTATCGCCCGTCACCCTGCGAAGGAAGGGGCAACTGACTGCGCAATTCACGCACCTCCCATTGCAGCGCGAGGGCGAGGCTGGCCAATGTCTTTGAAAGAGTGACGGAAATAGAGGTGAGGGGGCCGCGGCCCAGCGAGGTCTGATTAGTTGGCTTTGGCAGCCCGTTCCATCGTGGGTGCGCACTCAACGCCCCGTGCCCAAGCTTCGCCGTCGTCAATCATGGCGATGGAGACGGGCCTCCTCGTCTGCGGGAACAAACAGGAGAGAGCGCAGTGCTCATGGTTTGAGTTCCGCGGTGCCAGTCATGAGCACACCGACGCTTCCGACCGCGCGTAGCTGCGTTTCGTTGCCGACCTGCCTAAAACCCAGAGCAATGGGTTCGCCTGCAAACGAGGGCGAGGCTGCGCGAAAGCTGTAGCTTGCGACGCGAGACTTCGAGTGCTGCAACAGATGGTCAAGCATCAGAGTGGCGATCAGCGGGCCTTGCACCACCAATCCTGGGTAGCCTTCCTCATCGCGCGCGTACTGGCGATCATAGTGAATGCGGTGGGCGTTGAAGGTTAGCGCGGAGTATCGGAACAGCATCACCGGATCCGGCGTGACCATCAAGAGCGTGGGGTCGCTCTCGCCTGGATCGGCCGCGGTTCGGACGAATGATCCGCCCGGAGCGGCCGCCTCGCGATAAACGATATCCTGTTCCTCGACGATGGCGACATCGCCTCCAGCTACGCTGATGCGATGCTCGACGGTGACGAAGAGCATCCTGCCGGATCGACCGCTCTTTGGTACTGCCACCATCAGGGTGGACGTTCGCTCGATTGGAGCGTTCAGCGGCATATCCTGCAGGAAACTGATCCTGCTGCCGGCCCACATCCGGCGCGGGAGCCCGACATCGGGAAGCAGGCCATCCTTGGTGCGCGTAGGATGCCCATCCGCGCCGATCAAGCTCTGACGTTCGCCTGGAAGGAAGCAGAGCCAGTGGCCAAGTGGCGGCACTACCGCCGCCGGCCACGGGGATGTGTCATGGTCTAGAGTAGCCGCCAGCCGCGCGAACCTCCGTTCGTCCGACCAGTCATGCTGAACCGCCATACGGTCAATAAAGGGCTCCGGATCGTCCATCTTTTGGGTTTCGCCTAAGTTGAGATTATTGGGGACGACGAGGCTTTGAAATTTCTTCTGAAGAATGCTGAGCCGCGCGGCAGCGCCGTCGTCCGAGATTTGTTATGCGATCAGGAGAGCAGTGCGTTCGGCCGTCGCGAAGTGATCGATCGAATGAAAACCATTCGATCGATCACATTACAGCCTTTAGTAGTCGAAGGAGAGGCTCGCACCGATCACGCGGGGCTCGCCGAACTGCTTCGTCGAAACGCCCAACGTGTTGTTGAGAGCTGTGGCCGAGGTTTGATAAACCTTGTCGAAGACGTTCCGAGCGAACAAGCTGGCGACGACATTCTTGATGCCGAGAGCATCCTGCCAGTCGATGCGCGCGTTGACGAGGCCGTAACCGTTCACATAGGCCGCCCGTCGCCCGGCTGTACCGTAGATCTGGGCGTATCGCTCCGCAGCCGTAAGGCCAGACGATTCGGACTGGTAGGTATACTGACCAGTCAACGAGATGGTCCCGTTGTTGCCGGAGAGAGGGATGTCGTAGGTCGCGTTGAGGTTCACCTTGTGCTTCGGAGCATTCTGGAACGGGTTGTTCGACAGATCGATGTTCGTTCCTGCTGGCGCTGCGCCATAAGGATCGGCTCCAAGCCACTGCGTATATTTGGCCTCGTTGTACGAATAGTTGATCCCTACGCGCAGATTTGAAATGGGCAGGACCGTGAGTTCGACCTCAACCCCGCGCAGCTTGGCCTTGGCCACGTTGGCAACATAGGAGGTCGCGGCTCCATTCACGATCGACGTAAACGACCGCTGTATGCCCGAATAGCGTGCCTCGTATGCTGCAACGTTCAAACGACCATTCGTGTCACCGAGGTTGAAGTCCCACTTGATACCCGCTTCGACGTCCTTGATCGTTTCGGAATCATATTGAGGTTTGAACGCCGGTGCGCCAGCGGCAATCGAATTGTTCAAGCCCCCGGGGACGTAGCCCTTGCGGGTCGTCAAATAGATCAGAAGGTCCGGCGTCGCCTTATAGTCGATCGAGAAATTATAGTTAACACCGCTGGTTTTCAGGGTCTGCGTCGCGATTGGCGAGGGTGTAGTGGTGATGGCGCCCGTCGTCGTGTTGATCGTGACGATGGAAGGCGACAGCACGCCGGTCAGAGGATTGATCCCGGCCGCCTGGGTGCGCAGGATGAAATCATCTTTTGTCTTGCGAACGCCGGCGGTCAGATGAACGCCGTCTACCAGCCCGTCCAGACCTAGCGTGGCCTGACCGTAGAAGGCGCTCTGGTTCGCACGTCCACCTACCGTGAACGGGCGCCCGGCGGAGAAGCCGAGATTGACTGTCGTGACGCCACCGAGGGTCTTCTGCAAACCGCCGACATGAGCCAAATCGGAGGTGCTGGGCGCGTGCTGATAGTAGTAACCGGCGACGAATATCAAGCGGTCATCGAACAGATTGCCGGAAAGCTGTGTTTCGTTCGAGTAGAACTTCTCGACCGGACCGGTTGAGATTACCGCCTTATTGCCAGCCTGGTTTGCGGCGAGCCCCGCACCCACACCGATATAGAGGTTAAGTAATTCGTCGATGCCACCGACGTTTACGCCGGAATAGCCCTTGGTCGTTTGGTACCCGAAGATGTTCTTCAGCTGTAGCTGAACCGGGCCGATATCGGGAAGCGTGAGTTCGGTCCGGTTGACCAGGGTCTCATGCGTGTTCCTGTCCTGGAAGAACGTGGTGTTCCCGGCGTTGACCCGACGACGCTCGTCACCACCCTGGGCGATGCGCGCCACCTCGGCTGAGATATTGGCTTTCAGCGATGCTAGAATTCCCAAGCGCTGCGCGGAGCATGCCGCCACGCTCGAAGAGAGACCCACGGCCACCGACTGGGCGCACACGCCATTGAAGAAAGGCGTGTTGGCCGGAAGGTTGAACAAGCCGAAATTCGCCGGCGTATCGACGGCGAAATAGGAGCTTGAGGACTGGTCTGCATGGAAACGATCATAAATCGTCGTGTTTTTGAGCCAATCAGTTGGCTGGAACAGCAGGCTCACTCGCTGAGATTCGTTGTTCAGCTCGTCCAGTCGCTTGTCTGAGCCGATGACCCTCGTGTAGCCTCGGCGGTGATTGTAGTTGGCGGCGAACCTAATGGCGAGGATGCCATCGACAATGGGTACGCTCACCGCTAGCGTGCCTTGGAAATAATCAAGGTTCCCCAAAGCAAGCGTGCCGCTCGCCTTTACGTCGTGAAGGTCGGGCGCGGCCGGCGTGACGAGCACGGCACCCGCAGTTGTGGTCCGCCCGAAAAGCGTGCCTTGCGGACCCTTGAGAACCTGTATTGACTGTAGATCATAAAGCGACTGCCCGGCGCTGCCGTCGTACCCGACATTGTTGGTGGGCGTCGGGACTTCCGCGAAGTAGGTGCCGACCGTGGGAGTGGACGAGCTTTGGCCTGACAAGCCGCGCATCGCGTAGGTTCCGCCGGTACGTCCGAAACGACTTGCCACGCTCAACGAAGGTATCTTCTGCTGAAGATCGCTTTGGTCGCGCACGTTCTCCGTCTTCAGCTGCTCTTGGCTCATGACGCTGACTGCCTGAGGCACGTCCTGTAGCTTTTCCTCACGACGACGGGCTGTCACGACGATATCGCCCACGCCGCCACTGGTGGAGTTTTCTCCTTGCTCCGCCGCCTGAGCGCTGGCCTCTGGTACGACAAGGACTAGCGCCAAAGCCGAAGCTGCCGAAATCTGAAACAGCCGGCGATTTAGCCCACTCGCGGCTGAACGCTCACTCGTTACCTTACCCATCATTCCCTCCCTCATGTTAGAATTATAAATATATTCTGTCGCTTGCCTGGCGGATTCGACGTTAAGAAAGCTCAATTACGTCTGTTGAGAACTGTCGAGTGGCGCTGTGACGAAGAGCAGGTGGTGTCCTGGCATGTCGCCTAATTCCCCTCGGAGCCTGTTCTCGTTGGATGCGCGCTCGATCGCAAGGTCAGCGCGCTAGTCAGGCTGAACAAGACAGGGGGGGAAGATAAGTGTCTTTTTCTGGCTGGCTTACGGCTTTTGTCCATTATGACCGCCAAAGGCGCCCTAAGCCTGAAATCGTCAGCGGGTTCAATCGGAATGAGCGAGGAGTTCATTAGCGGTGGGCTCTATCCTGGAAGTGTGACGCGCCAGGCGGTTGATCAGCGGCTCCTTCATGCATGCCGCCAGTTTGGTTCTGCCCAGTAGTGCTTACCGCCGACACACGCATCTCAATACACAATAGTCCCATCCTCGGAGCCATGCGACCCTTTCTAAGGATGAGCATAAGAAACGGTGCCTCGAGCCATGCGAGCGCATTCAATGCGCTGGATCGACGGCTGTGCGCCGCAAGTGGGATGAGGGTTGGTGAAAGTCACAACGAACAGATTGAACGCTCCAGGTGAGCGGGCGCATCGCGTGTTTGGTCCTGAAACGTTGAGGGGGCAGAAGAGCGCCCACGTTGTCGCCTATCAATGCGTGGCGAACCTGCTGGCGGTGTTGAAGACGCAACATGGGGGTGTGGCGTGATCCGTCCGGGAGACGTCCCAGCCTCCGGGCAACGCGACTATGATCTCGTAATTGTGGGAAGCGGGGCCGGGGCGCTCATTGGAGCTCTGAAGGCGAAGGCGCTGGGCCTTTCCTCTATAATTGTTGAAAAGCAGAGCAAAGTCGGCGGTTCAACTGGTCTGTCCGGTGGCGTGCTGTGGATCCCGATAAGTCCGGTGCTGGATCGGGAGGGCGTGCAGGACAGCCATGATCTGGCATGGACCTACCTCACGAACCTTGTCGGTGAGGATGGAGGTCGCGGTTCGACACCCGAGCGGTGGCGCGCGTTTCTTGCCGAGGGGCCGGAAATGGTTCGGTTTCTTGAGGATCGCGGGATACCGTTCAAGCATTGCGCATATCGGTCCGATTACCACGACGAGCTTCCTGGCGGATTGGTTGAGGGCCGCTCGATAGAGTCAGAACTTGTGGACGGGCACATCCTTGGCCCTTGGTATGACCACCTTCATGGGACAGCGAACCCATATCCGCTGATGACTTCGGAGATGCGCTACATCCTTCTTGCCCAAGCCAGGTTGAAGGGCGCGGCTATGGTCGGGCGAATGCTTTATCGCATGGCGAAGCAGCGCATCTTGGGAAAACATTATCTGGGCTTGGGAGCGGCGCTGGTCACGCGCCTGCTCAGGCTGGTTCTGGACGCAGGTGTACCGGTCGTCATCGACATGCCGATGGAGCAGTTGCTGACTGACGATGGACGCGTCACGGGAGTTCGGTGCTCTAGGAATGGTGAGCGCTTCGAGTTCCACGCCCGCCATGGCGTGCTCCTAGCTGCCGGCGGTTTCTCGCATTCCGCGAGGATGCGCGAGCAGCATGGGCCGACGCCGAGTTCGACGGCTTGGACGGCCAGTAATCCGGGCGACACCGGCGAGGTCATGGAGCAGGCCGTCGAACTGGGCGCGGCTACTGACAAGATGGATTTCGCTTGGTGGATTCCGACCTCGATCCTGCCAAGCGGACAGCGAGCGTTCTGCGCCGCGGAACTGGCGAAGCCGGGCTGCATCGGCGTCGATCAGAGTGGTGAGCGGTTCGGAAACGAGGCCGGATCTTACGTCGCGACGGGCATGTCGATGTATGCGCGCCAGAAGGCCAGTCCCGCTGTGCCATGCTGGGCCATCATGGATCATCGGAATCGAAGTCGTTATGCTTGGGCGGGCCGATTGCCATTCCAGACTCCGAAAGAGTGGTTCACCAGCGGCTACATGAAGCGCGCCGACACGATCGAGGATCTTGCGCGTCTTTGCGGCATCGACGCTTCGCAGTTGTCCGCGACCGTTTCACGTTGGAACGACCTCGTGGATAAGGGACGCGATGAGGACTATGGGCGCGGCGACCGCAACTACGACTCCTACTATGCGGATCCGTTTCACCGGCCCAGCCCGACCCTAGGGCGCATCGACAAGGGTCCGTACTACGCAGTGAAGTTTTTTCCTGGAGACGTCGGCACGGCCGGCGGCCTCGTTTGCGACGAGAATGCCCGGGTGCTTCGCGACGACGGCACGGCTATCGATGGGCTTTATGCCGCAGGTAACATAGCTGCGCCAACTTTCGGGGCTACCTACCCGGGTGCTGGCGCCAGTATCGCCCCGTCAGCGGTTTTCGGCTTCATCGCAGCGAAGGCGGTCGCGTCGTCCGGGTAGCCGCTCCCGACCGCGCGGCTGTCGCCCCCCCAACCCATCAACGGTCCTGAACGCCAGGAGACAATATGTGAAGAACTTCGATCCCGCCGACCCAATCGCCAAGGCACCTGGGATAACCTACCAACAGGTGATTGACCGGGATGTCGATCCGCCCGCGCCGCCGGTATCCCGCTATCACAATCCGGTCGACCTCGGTGTGAAGCCGATCAAAGCGAGCAACTACACCAGTCGCGAGCACTTCTTGAAGGAGGTCGACAAGGTCTGGCTTAAGACCTGGCAATACACGTGCCGTGAGGAGGAGATCCCCAACCCCGGCGACACCTACGTTTTCGATCTGGTTGGAAGGTCGGTGCTGATCGTCCGTCAGCCGGATGGCTCGATCAAGGCTCTTCAGAACGTATGCCTGCATCGGGGACGCAAGCTGGCGACGCATGGCGGCTGCAAAAGGCAGTTGCGTTGCCCCTACCACGGCTTCGTGTGGAACATCGACGGAACGTTCCAGCACAATCCGTTCGAATGGGACTTCCCGCAGATCGACCAGGAGGAGTTCGGGCTTCCCGAACTGCGCCTCGAGACATGGGCGGGGTTCATCTTCATCAACTTCGATCCCGACGCCGAGCCGATGCTGGGCCTTCTCGGTGACTATCCAGAGCACATGGACCACTTCCGGATCAACGACTGCTACAAGGCGCTACACCTCGGCAAGGTTGTCGATGCGAACTGGAAGGCGGTTGCCGAGGCGTTCCTGGAGTCCTCCCACGTCGTCGCCACCCATGCGCAGGCGGTTCCCTATTCCGGCTACGACCAGGTCCAGTATGACCTCATCTCCGACCACGTGACGCGCTTCGTCGTGCCTCTCGGGGTGATCAGCGAGGCGTGGAGCGGGCCGGATCACCTCTCGGACGAGCAGCGGGTCAGGCTCGCGCTCACGAACGGCAGCCGCGGAGGTCCTCCGGGCAGGGATCTGGCGAAGTCCATCAAGCCTGGACAGACCATGAGGAATTACCTCGCGCAGATGGCGCGGGAGAACCTCGAGAAGGAAACCGGCTACGACTTCTCCGACCTTTCGGACGGGGAGTTCGTGGATGGATTCTCCTACGACCTCTTCCCTAATACCCACATCTGGGGCGGGTTCACCGTGAAGATCTGCTACCGTATCCGCCCCCTGGGGCTGGATCACGAGCGCAGCCTCATGGAAATCTTCCTCATGAAGATCAAGCCGAAGGGCACGAACCCGCCGCCCGCCCAGTATCGGCTTCTCGGTCCCGAAGAAGCGCTTGGCGACGCTCCGGAATTCAACGGTTCGTATCTTGGCGGACTGCTCGATCAGGACGTCGCGAACATGGGGCCCCAGCAGGAGGGGTTGAGGGCTCTTGGACCGGACGGTGAACTCACGTTCGGCCGCTACACGGACATGCGCTGCCGCAACATGCACCGCATGGTCGACCAGTATCTCGCGAAGTGAGCGGTCCGCGGCGTGTCAGCCGCGTGATCGCCGGCGCTAAAAGGAGTTAGGCGTTTGTCAGTGGTAGAACAGAGGACGATGAAGGGGCACGAGGCTGTTGCGCGCGCTCTGCTGGATCACGGCGTCGACCCGATCTTCGGCGTCTTGGGGAACGCCAACATCTTCGTCCTGGACACCTTCAGGAAGCTTGGCGGCCGTTACGTGCCGGCCGGGAACGAGGGCGGCGCGGTCCTCATGGGACTTGCATATGGTCGGTGCGCGGGCAAGGTGGGCGTCGCGACTGTCACCCACGGGCCCGGGCTGTGTAATTCGATCACCGCGCTTGTCGAGGGCGTGAAGTCCCGTGTCCCATTCGTGTTGCTGTGCGGCGACACCGCCCACACCAACCGGGAGAGCACCCAGAACATCGCCCAGCGGGAACTCGTGCTGTCGATCGGCGCGGGGTTCGAGGAGGCAATCTCGCCCGAGACGCTGCTGGGTGACATCGCGCGGGCATTTCGCCGCGCGGAGCTCGAGAAGCGGCCTATCGCGCTGAACTTTCCGACTGACTTCCAGTGGGCTGATATCGAGTACCGGCCGACAAAGCTCTTGAACTTCGAGCGACGGGCGCTCGTGCCGGCGAGCGACGATCTCGACAACGCCGCCGGGATGATCGCCGCGGCATCGAAGCCTATCATCGTGGCGGGCCGCGGCGCGGCCACTGAGCGTGGCAAGGCTGCGCTCATCAAGCTGGCTGGGCGCATCGGCGCGCTTCTCGCGACGACTGTTCAGGCCAGGGAGCTCTTCGAAGGCGAGCCTTTCAACTTGGGGGTCTTCGGAACCCTGTCGACCCCCGCGGCGGTGGATGAGATCGTCGCCAGCGACTGCGTGCTGTTCTTCGGCTGCTCGATGAATTCCTACACGACCAGCCGGGGCGCCTTCATCGAGGGCAAGCGGGTCATCCAGTGCGACAATGATCCGGCGGCGATCTGCAGGTTCGTCGAACCCGACGCAGGTTTGCTGGGCGAGGTCGACCTTGTCGCCGAAGCTCTGATCGGCCTGCTGGACATGGCGGAAATCCCGCCGAGCGGCTACCTGGATCCCGCCCTGCCGGCACGTCTGGCATCGTCCCATCTCGAACTGCCGGACACGTCGACCGAGACGACCGTCGACTTCTACAAAGCGCTGACTGCGATTGGCGACGCCCTGCCCAGGGATCGCGTCCTCGTGAACGACTGCGGCCGGTTCGTGGTGGAGGGTCTCAAGGTCTTCCGCGTCAAGAACCCGCAGCTCTACTACTTCGGGATCATGTCTGGTTGCATCGGCCTAGGTCTCGCCTCCGCCGTAGGCGCGTCTTTCGCGGCGCCCGACCTGCCGACCCTGCTCGTCACTGGCGATGGTGGCTTCATGAACAACGGCCTGCTGGAATTCAATACGGCGGTCCGGATGGGCGTGGATCTGGTTTGTGTCGTTTGCAACGACAGCGCCTACGGCATGGAGGTCGCAGAGTTCACCGTGCGCGATCTGCCGCATGACATCGCACTTATGAACTGGCCGGACTTCGCCCCCTTGGCCGAGGCTCTCGGAGGCCAAGGGGTCACCGTGCGGAACGAGGACGACCTGGAGAAGGCAATCGAGGCGATCCAGAACCGGAAGGGTCCCCTTCTGATCGATCTCAAGATCGACACGCTGACCATGCCGAACCCGTTCCATTGAGCGAGGGAAGGGACGGGCACCCAGGACGGCATCGAGCTAATCGGCGGTCCAAGTCTGGGCGGTGCGGATTGCGGCAGAATTGAGATATTTCGGATTAGCGGAGCGTAGGTTGCGATGGACCTTTTATTGACGGAAGAGCAGGAAGGCCTCCAAGCTGCCTTCAGCAAGGGAATAGCCAACGAGCTGCCCCTCGAACGCCTCCAGGGCGATCAGCGGCAGGCCGTCGATGACGCCTCGCTTCGCACCTTCGCAGATCTGGGTTGGCTGCGCATGAGCATGCCGGAGGAATGGGGCGGCCTAGCCCTGAGCTATGCCGAGGAGGTGCTGCTATTCCGTGAGCTAGGTCGTAATCTCGGCCCCCTCTCGCTGCTTGGGGGCGTCCTGGGTGCCCGGGTCGCCGCGGTGGCGGGCAATACCAAGCTGGCGGAGACAATACTCAGCGGGGAGGTCGCAGTTGGAATCGCGTTGCCGGAGGTCTCGTCCGGGCCGGAATCGAATGGCCGCGTGCGCGTCCGACTGCTCTCATCTGGGCAGTGCGCGATGGCCGTCTTTGTTCGACCCGCCAAGGCTGAACTGGTGGATGTTGCGAGCATGGCAGGCGAGGCTTGCCCATGCCTCGATGATACGCTCGTGATGCGCAGCTTTGATCTGGATAATGCGCCGCTGTTGGCACGAGCGGGAGATCCGCAGATTTGGTGGCACGGCTCATTGCTCGCGGCCGCGATGCTGGTCGGCCAGGCGGAGGGCGCTCGCGATATGATCCTTGAATATGCGAAGTTTCGTCAGACTTTCGGCAGGCCTATCGGCGCCTATCAGGCGGTTCGCCATCCCATCGCGGAGATGACTGCTCGAGCCGAGCATGCGCGCTGCCAAACTTACTATGCTTCGCTTGCCTTGGGAATGGGACGCGGCGACGCGCCCATGCAGGTGGCTGCGGCCCGCGCCATCGCGCAGGAAGCAGCCAGAAAGAACGCTGACGCGAACATTCAGCTTCACGGTGCGGTCGGCATTACGAGCGAGATGAACGCTCACCTCTTTCTCAAGCGCGGCATAGTGCTTTCGAACATGTTTGGACGGAAAAAAGCCGCCCTTCACCAAGTCCTCAACGATCAGCTGATGGAGGTCTGATTTGGACCTGGTTTATACACCTGAACAAGTCGAGTTCCGTCAAAAGGCGCGGGCTTGGCTCAAGGAGAACGTCCCCGGGACGCGGCCGTCGTCTCGCGAGGAGGCGGCTGCCTACGACAAGGCGTGGCAGCGCCGGCTCTACGAAGGCGGTTGGGCCGGATTGAACTGGCCGAAGGCGTATGGCGGCGCGGCGCTGACCGGAATCCAGTCGCTGATCTGGTTCGAGGAGTGCGAGCGCGCCAACGCCCCCGCTTATGGGCTGATGTCGATCGCCCAGACGCACGCCGGTCCTACACTCATCGCCCGAGCGAGCGAGGAGCTCAAGGCGTTCCACCTGCCGAGGATACTCAGGGGGGAGTCCCTGTGGTGCCAGGGCTTCTCGGAGCCCGGTGCTGGCTCAGACCTTGCGAGCCTGAAGACCAGGGGCATCATCGACGGCGACCACGTCGTCGTGACCGGTCAGAAGATCTGGACGACCGGGGCCAGCACCGCGGACTACCAGGAGCTGCTCGTCCGGACCGATCCCACGTCCGAGCGGCACAAGGGGCTCACCTGGATCATCTGCGACATGCGCTCGCCCGGGATCACCATCCGTCCCATCGAAACGATGATGGGCGAGTCGGCGATCAACGAGGTCTTCTACGACGAGGTCCGCATCCCGGTCTCGAACGTCGTGGGCGAGATCAACGCCGGTTGGAGCGTGGCCATGTCGACGCTGGCGTTTGAGCGCGGGACCACCTTCCTTCGCGACCAGATCAGCCTCAGCGCCAAGGTCGAGCGGGCCATAGATCTGGCCCGCCGTACGCGGCTTCCCGATGGCCGTCTGGCGATCGAGGATTCCGCGATTGCAGATAAGCTGGCTGAACTGAAGGCTGAGGGGCTGGGCCATAGGGCGATGGCGGTGGCCAACGTTTCCAACGTGGATCGTACCGGCTCTCCGGGGCCGGAGGGTTCCATGGTGAAGCTGCTGGTGGGGGGGACATACAAGGCGCTGGGCGAGGTGGTCACGGAGATACTGGGTCTCGGTATGCTCGACTATGACCAGAGCCGCGCGAGCAATCCGTGGGCCTACGACTTCATGAACAGCTGGGTGGTCACCATCGCCGGCGGCACCTCCGAGATTCAGAAGGAAATCATTGCTGACCGTGTGTTGGAGTTGCCGCGGTCGCGATAGGTCTCCTGCCGGCTTTCGGCCATGGGCCGGAAGTCCCAAGGCCTTGTCGAGCAATCATAGAGAAGGGTTGCGAACCGTGAAGATTTCACGTCTCCTCGTCGCGAACCGCAGCGAGATCGCGATCCGCGTGTTTCGCGCTGCGACCGAGCTCGGCATTCGCACGGTTGCGATATACGCTGAGGAGGACAAGCTATCGCTCCACCGGTTCAAGGCCGACGAGGCATACCATCTCGGAGAGGGGGGCGGGCGCGATCGCCGCCCATTTGGACTGGGAGCGCATAATAGCGATCGCCGGGGCTGTCAGGAATTTCGTGTGCGGCGAGGCGGTTGACCATCAGGCCGTCATGGCCCTGATGAAGCGTTCGCCGAAGAGAACGGCAAATTGCGCCTTCGCCATGTTCCACTCGCGCGGCGGCAT
>NZ_JABBGL010000036.1:0-13432 GCF_012927365.1 Sphingobium sp. TB-6
CGCGCGCAGGCCAGAGCGCGGGGCGTGAAGTTTGGGCGTAAGGCCGCCCTCACCCCTCACCAGCGGGCCGAGGCGCTTGAAAGGCTCGCCGCTGGTGACACCCAACGCACAGTCGCGGCGCTGTTCGATGTTAGCCAAGCCACCATTTCACGCTTGATTGGCCGATAATCAACGGGCATGACCACATGCAAACATGCGGTCATGTAGGGACGTTCACATGCCAACAATCGCGATCATTAGTCAGAAGGGTGGCGCGGGAAAAACTACCCTCGCCTTGCATCTGGCCGCTGCGGCCGAGGATTCCGGGCATACCGCGCTAGTAATCGACCTGGACCCGCAGGCGACGGCAAGCCAATGGGCGGCTTGGCGGCAGGATGCGCCCCCGATCGTGATCGACAGCGCGCCCCCTCGCCTCACCGCCAAGATCGAGCAGGCCACGGCGCAGGGCGCGCAGTTCATAGTGATCGACACCCCGCCCCACGCCGATAGCGCCGCCAGTGCTGCCGTCGAGGCGGCCGACCTCGTGTTGATCCCATGTCGGCCGAGCGCGTTCGACCTGGCCGCGATCAAGACAACCGCCAGCCTTGTGAAGATGCGCGGCAAGCCCGCTTACGTGATCTTCACCGCCGGAAGCCCAACCGCTCCGCGCATGTATGAGGAAGCGGCGCAGCTCGTGCAGGATTATGGACTGGATGCTTGTCCGCACCACATCGCGGATCGCGCTGCTTTCCGCCACGCGGCGGCCGAGGGAAAAACGGCGATGGAGGTCGAGCCGAACGGCAAGGCGGCCGACGAAGTACGCGAACTTTACAAGTGGACATGCGGGCATGTAAACATGCAAGCATCTAGGAAGCGGAGGGCCAGCGCATGAGCCGGAAGGGATCATTGCTTTCATTGCGGGATCGCGATTCTGCGCCGTCGCCGGTGGCGACCGAGCCGGAGGCGCGGACGGCTGCGCCGATCGCCAGTAGCACCGGCAGCAGCCCGGTTGCACCGAGCCGTCAGGGCAAGAAGGCGATGACAGGCTATTTCAGCCCGGAAATGTCCTTCGCTATGCACATGACAGCCCGCAAGCATGGGATGAGTTTGCAGGACGCGATGGCCGAGGCGTTCAACGACTGGCTCCGCAAGATGGGGGAAAGTCCTGTAGGCAAGTGAGCATGTTCACATGCAAGCATGTCGCGACGGGACATGCTCACGCACCTTAAATTAAAAGCCGACTTCCGATCCCCCCTGAGTCTCGATGTATTCCTTGACCTCTTCGAAGTTCACCTCGTCCTCGCCCAATTCCTTGGCGATCATTGCGTAAACATCTGTTGCAAGCCCCGCATCGAATTTCGGGCTTTGTGGGTTGAGACGGTTTATGTCTTTGGGCCTCGCCATATGCTTCCTTCCATTACGCAATCAGCACGGCCTATAGCATCTGCCCTCCACGCTTCAACAAACGCTGCGGTCTCGTAAATCCGCCCTTATCGCCGAACCATAATGTTTGCATGTGGGCTTGCTCACATGGGGTCATCGGAGTGGCTTGCGCTCGTGACGCTTCTTGCAGAAGCCGAGGAACGCCCCGGCGGGACTTTTCAGTTCCGGCTTGCCCATGTCATGCCACCACGACACCCATTCATCATAGAGCGCATAAACGTCATAGCCTGGCGCGGCCGTCTTGGCGTCGTGCATGGTTTCCGGGTCGATATAGGGCGCATCGTCAGCGACGGCGACTGGATCGGGCTTGCTCTTGAGGCCGGAGCGATTGCGGAACAGAATAACGTCATCGGTCATCGTAACCGCATAGTCGGGGAAATGGCCGTGGTCCGCGTCATGCTCGCAGACCTTTTTGACCAAGGCTCGGAACACCCGAAGCGGGCTGTTGGAGCCACACTTCTTCTGTAGCAGTTCCAATCCGATCTTCCACTCGTCCTTCACGCCGCAATGCTTGCGGGCCAGTTCATACATGCGCCGTTCGAAGGGCTTGCGGAGCCGGAAATAGTCCCGGTGGAGGGTCAGGACGTTCTTGCTGATGACGGAGCGATACACCCATTCCGACAGGGTAATTTCAAGATCGAGCATCCGGCCATCGAACGTCTTGCGGGTGATATTGGCTTCTTCGATCAGGCCGAAAATCCGCGTCTCCTCGACCCCACCAGTTTGGATATTGGTCCGCACGGTGGTTCCGCGCAGGCGGGTGAGGGCATCGGCCATCAGCCGGTAGCCTTCGCCGCTGGTCTGCCGGTTGGTGGCAACGAGCATGTCATAGGCTTGCAGGCGCACGGTGCGGCTGGGCTGCTCGCCCTGGTTCATCTTCGCGACGAGCTGCGAAATGCAGTAGATCAGAATATCCTTGTCATGGATCGTCGCCAGCCCTTTGCCCGACGGGATAATCTCGATGACGTTGCCGTTATGCTCATAGCGCCGCGTCCGGTTGTCGGGCTTGGTCGAGAGCGAAAATACCGGATGCTCCATCGAGGCCATGTCGTCCTTCGGGATCGCGTCCAGCACGTCGCAGATGAACAAGTCCTGGTTGGGGTGGCGCACCGGCAGCAGGGGTGTCCGATCGTCGCCGTCCACCACTTCGGAAGGCGCAATGTCAAACAGGGTAGGGGCGGGGTCTATCGTCATTTCAGTAACAGACAGCTACTATCGTCATTTCACATACGCAAGCGGATTATCGTCATTTCAGATTCATCCCCGCTGCTATCGTCATTTCGATTACGCTTGGCGGGCGACAGTCTATCGTCAGAGTAGATTCACCCTATCGTCACTCTGGATTCGCTTTTTCGTCATAGTGGATTCACCGGAAAGAGATTTCCCGGAAGAAAACACTACAATATCAATAATTTATGGAAATACCAAAATCCCGTAACACATCACTTAACCCATATTTTAACACTAGGCGGGTGTGGATAACTTCGGGCCACGCGATCTGAAAAGGCAGAGGGGACGGCTTCGCCATGCTAAAAGGACGACCGCTAACGCGGTCGGCGCAATTTGTTTATTGGAATTAGGTAAGATCGAACGTTGACGCTCAACCATCAACGCCAACACAAGCTGCAAGGTCGTAAATTGGCTTTCCAGAGAAGCCAGGAGGATAGGGTGCGCTCCCCTCAGCCGGGATCAGATAATCCTGAGAACTCGCGCTGATCGTAATATCGAATCTTCTCCACGATCAGCGGGGCCTGACCCTGGAGCATCAGCAGTTGGTCGGTGGGCCGCATCCGCATGATTTCGTCGGGGTTCATGAGGTTGCGGGCGCTGATCTGGGTGCTGGCCGAGCGGGTGAGCTTGCCGCCGTCGATCATGCTGGCCTGGGAATAGCCCGCCGTCTGATATTCAAGGGTTTCCTGCCCCAGCGTCTTCGACAGCAGTTCGGCGGTGGCGAGGTCGTTCACCCCGAACGCCTGAAACACCCCGGCGTTCGACAGGAAGGTGCCCGCCCGCTCGCCATAGAGGGCGCGCAACTGGTGCATGTCCTGCAAGATCGGCCAGAGCTGCAACCCGTATCCCGCCATCAGACCCATGGCGCGCTCGACAGGTTCCAACCTGCCCAGGGCGGCGAACTCATCGAGCAGGAACAGGACGGGCCGCGCGGGTTTGACCGGCGAGCGCGCCATGTCGGTGAGCGCCTGGGCGACCAGCAGGCGCAACCAGCGCGAATAGGCGTCGAGCCGGTCAGGGGGGAGGCACAGAAACACCGTGGAAACCCCTTCCTTCAACCCCGCGAAGGTGAAGTCAGATGCCGATGTGCTGGCGACGATCCGGGGGCTGTCGAGGAAATGGGTGTGCCGCTGGGCCGAGGACAACACGCCTGCGGCCTCGCGATCGGACTTGCCGAGCTGGCGGTTGGCGGCGCGGGCGATTAGGCCACCGGCGCCGCGGCTGTCCTGCATCAGCGTAAGCAAGTCGGCGAACGCCTTGGGAGCGAGCGTAAGATAGTCGCGCACGGTCGCCAGGGTGCGATGCTCGCGGTCCTCATGGACCACGGCATAGAGGATCAGCCCGGCGATCAGCGCCTTGGCTTCCTCGTTCCAATGGGCATCGCCGCCTTGCCCCGCTGGATCGTGGACCAGGGCGTCGGCCAACGTCATCGCGTCTTCGGCCAGATCGAGGCTGGCCGGGTCGAGCCGGTCGAGGGGATTGTAGCGGGCAGGGGGTTGCCCCGAAACCTCGAACGGGTCGAGGCACCAGACCTTGCCCTTACCAGTGCGTGCCCTGGCGGTGACGCGGGCGTTCTCGCCCTTGGGGTCGATGCAGATCACCGCGCGGTCGAGGGTCAGCAGATTGGGAATGATGGTGCCCACGCCCTTGCCGCTGCGCGTCGGGGCCATGGTCAGCAGATGGGCGGGACCGCCATAGCGCAGCAGCTTGCCCGACTTGGCCGAGCGGCCAATGAGCAGATCGCCGCCGTTGGTTTCCAGGCCGCGCACATCGGCGCGTGATCCGAACGCGGCCGAGCCGAGAAGCTCGTTGCGACCGAAACGCCGGTTGAACTTCCAGACAGCCACTCCGAAGGCCACCAGTGCGGCCCAGGCGATGGTGCTGGCGATCGACTCCGGGAGCAGCTTGCCGAGCAGCCATTGGGTGCCGATCAGGACGACGATGCCCCCGACGACAGCGACACCGCCGCTGATACCCCGTTCACCCCCAACCAGCGGCCCCGCCATCATTCCTTCTCCTTCAGCCGCTTGAGCAGAGGGGCCATCAACGCATGGTCGCGCTCACGGGTGAGGAACATCGGCAACTCGCGTTGCAACAGGGGGGCGAGCTGGCGGCCCGTGGGCGTGTCCTCGTCCAGGTGGTGGAGGATGAACGCGCCCAGCATGATGCGCTCGCGGGTTTCGGCCTTGCGACGTTCGGTCGAGACGCGGGCCTCAAGCGCCTTTCGCCGTTCGCGCAACTTGCGCTCGTCCTCGCGCATTTTCTCAAGGCGTGTCTCTACCGGGGTGCGTGCCATGCCGTCCTCCTATGGCAATTGGCTATATCAAACGAACCGCAAAGAGGCTACCTTAACGAAGATAAGGGCACGCTTATACATTGCTTCGCAATGTGCGTGGTCCTCGTGGGGGCTTTGCCCCCGCCGGACGGCTTCCCCCTTAAGTGAAGTAAGGAAGAAGGCGCGCGGCCCGTGGCGATCTACCATTGCTCCGTCAAAGTGATTTCGCGGGCCAGCGGGCGCAGCGCAGTCGCCGCCGCCGCCTATCGGTCGGGCGAGCGGCTGACCGACGAGCGCCTGGGCAAATGTCACGACTACACGCGCAAGTCGGACATTGAGCATCGGGAGATCATGGCCCCCGACCGCACGCCCGACTGGATGCTCGATCGTTCCAGCCTGTGGAACGGTGTCGAGGCGGCGGAGAAGCGCAAGGACGCGCAGCTCGCCCGTGAGGTCGAAATCTCCCTTCCGCGTGAACTGGACGCGGAAGCGCGGTGCGCCCTGGTCGACAGCTATGTGCGCGAGCAGTTCGTGTCCCAAGGCATGATCGCGGACGTGTCGCTGCATCGCGGCCATTCGGCAGACGGGCAGGAGCAGCCGCACGCGCATGTCATGCTGACCATGCGCGACCTGACCGGCGAGGGGTTCGGAAAGAAGAACCGGGACTGGAACGCGGCCGAGCGGCTTGAGGGATGGCGCGCGGCCTGGGCGGACCATGCCAATCGCGCCTTGGAGCGGGCCGGGTGCGATGAGCGCATCGACCATCGGTCCTTGAAGGATCAGCGCGAGGCGGCGCGGGAGCGGGGGGACGCGGAGAAGGCGGACGACCTCGATCGCGAGCCGCTAGGCAAGGTGCCGTTGGCGGCGGTGGCGATGGAGCGCAAGGGCGCGCCCACCGATCGCGGCGACGAGCAGCGGGCGGTGCAGGCGCGCAACCAGGAACGGCGCGAGCTGACGCAGCAGTTCCGCGATCTCAGTGCCAGGATCGCGGAAACCATGCGCGGCCTGGGCGAGAAGGCCAAGGATATGGCGCAGGGGTTGCGCGACCGTCTCAGCGCGGCATGGGGCAGCCAGGCCGAGGATCGCGGCGCGGCCGAGCGGATCGCGGAGGCGACGGCGAAGCGGGTGGAGCGCGACCGCGATACCCCGGAGCCAGGGAGCGCCGCCGATCGTATCGCGTCCCGAATGGGCAAGGCAGGCAAACCCCACGACCAGGCCGCGCATGATCGCCAGCGCCAGCGTGACAGAGATAGGGACCGCGAACGATGATGCCATCGGAATTGACAAATGTACATACAAATGCCATTCTCTGGCATGGATAGCAAAAGTGTCGCTGGCTTCGATTGGGATGAAGGCAACCAGGCGAAATGCCAGAAACATGGTGTCACGCTGGCGGAAATTGAAAGCGTGTTCGCCGGGACGCCGTCCATAGGGCCAGATGTGGCACATTCGACGGTAGAGACGCGCTTTCTGGCGATCGGCCGCGCTAGCAGTGGCCGTCATGTGTTTCTGGCCTTCACCTGGCGCGAACGGGATGGGGCCAGATTTATCCGTCCGATAAGCGCCCGTTATATGCACGCCAAGGAGGTGCGGCACTATGAGCAAGGATAAACCCCTTCCGCTGTTGTCCAGCGATGAGGAGGCCGAGGATTTCGTCGGTTCCGCCGATCTTACCGGCTATGATCTTTCTGCGCTTACGCCTACGCGGTTTGAGTTCAGCAGCAAGGATGCGCGGGTCAACATGCGTTTGCCCGCCGAGTTGCTGGAGCAGGTCAAGGCGACAGCCGCCAGCAAGGGCATGCCGTATCAGCGGTTCATTCGCCAGGCGCTGGAGCAGGCGCTGCATCGTTAAGGCTGTCGAACACCATGGATGACAGCGACGATCCGGTGATGGCGCTGCTAGCGACCCAGCGGGCGGTGCTGGCGGCGGTGGAAAATCTGGCGGGGCAAGTCGAGGCGATGCAGGCCAAGGTGGACGCCATGGGCGAGACGCTGGCCCAGTTCGTCGCCGGCAGCGCCGGCGCATCGGGGGGCGGCGTCGATCGCGTAATAACGCTAGGCGACAGGTTTCGGGCGGCGACGGCCGAGGAAGCTGCTCGCGATCCAGAATTGCGGGCGGCGCAGGGAAATTACATTGTGGCCCAGGCGATCGCCAAGGGGCTGAACAAGGGTGATCCTGACGGCGCTGCCCGTGATGCGGAGCGGGTACGGGAATGGATCGCGGATCAGCTTGACCGGGGCCGGGTGTTCGAGCCGGGCAAGGTGCGGAGCGGTGAAAACGGCACCGTCGCGGTGGTGGAGCCAATCCACGAAGAGATGTTTCCGGGGCGAGTCAGGGCGCAGCGGCCCGATCGCGAGCGGTAAGCGCTCTCATGCCATTACACTATGTGCATCATCGAAAGCGGCCCGAAAGTCATAGGACCGTATCACCTGGCCGGAGTTGAGTTTCTCTTTGGCGCAGGCTGCACGATTAGCCCAGACTTGGTGCGCCAGTGCTTGATTATGTTTGCAATAATCCGCCAGCGCAGCCGTCACCGGGAAGCGTTCGATGAGATCAACCGTAACGTGGAACCCGTCTCCATAAGTCCGCCAGTAATCATAGAAAAGCTTGGATGAGAGAACTTGCAAGACAAGCCCACGCTCATCTTCGGAGTGTGCTTTGATTGGTATGCAGCCCGGGCCAAATTTCTCGAAGTCTCTGATACCGATATAGTTCCGTGCGACACCACCGACTGCGAATGCTGGCTTTCCTATCTTGGACAAAAAGGTGCGAAGTGGTCGCGCGCCGCTTGCCCCGCGCATATAGTCGGCCAGCATGTCCGATGCCGGTCTAGGTATTTGCCCGCTCAAATCATCGTTGCTGAATGCACGAAACGCCGGGACGGTGGATAGCACGGTTGCGCGTTCGGCCGAAGGCCAGCTTAGGAGGGGGGATGCCTCGCGAAGTGTTGGGTCAGGGCCGCCAATATTGAGAATAGTGCAGCGCTGGCTGTTAGCCCGGTTCGTGTTCGTGCTGTCGGGTTTTCCTGCCTTAAAAAGACAGTCGGGAATATTGTCGTAACTGGATGCGCTGATGCCCATTCCCGCCGCTCGGATCGTAGCCCGTAGGTCCGCATAATCGCGGCTGAAGCATACCGAAAGGGGGAGGATCAGGCTCACCCCCTTCACACCGCGATATGAGAGCATCACCTCCACGAAATCGGCATACAGGTTGCGCCAACGAGACCCACGAGCATTAGAAATGAAAGGAGGATTCCCGGTGAAAACGACGTTAGCGATGGCGCTCGTTTTCGCCCATTCAAGAAAGTCTTTCTGGGCAGGGCCGATACCGTCGAAGTTCACGCCAACTGCACGCTCGATCTCTCGCAAACGTTCGGAGAAGAACCGTAGCGCGGCCAAATTGATGTCCACAACATGGAAGCGCAAGCTGGTGAGGTTTTCCGGCGTGGCTCCGAGCAGGGCTGCCTTCTTGAGAAAGCTGAACACAAACATGCCCGACCCGGCCGAGGGTTCCACCAGGTCAGTGGATGCGATGAACGTGAGCAGCGAGTTGAGGTCGCAAATATGGTGATGGCGGAAGAACAAATCCCAGAAATGGCCTGCCACGTCTGCGGGCGTGTAATATGATCCGCTTGCCTTGCGTTGCTGCGAGGGGTCGTTTCCGCCTTGGCGGGACAATTCTAATTCTGCGGCCTCGGCTGCGATGATCGCTTGGTCGATCACGCTGAGCCAGTTGCTTTGCGCTTGCCGAGATTTCGACCGGGTAGATGCGAGACGGTTCATTATCGCTTCCTAGCTCTGGTGCTCTCGATCGCAAACAACAGAGTAGGAAGTGTCACATGTTCTTGTTTTGTTCAATGGGCAAGATATGGTCCCGTCTCGCCTACGCTGCCATAACGACCGCCCGGACGCGCTCGGCGTCGAGGGCGGTTCCATCGGCGAAACGCTCAAGAGCCTGTAAACCCGATAATCGTTTCACCTTTACGGTCGTTTCCGGCAGGCCAGAAAGATCAACTTGGCCGTCCGACCAGAACCCCTCCTCGTGCTCAGGCCCTGGCACTACGAATATGTTGTAAGTCCGGGTAAGGCCACGGTCGCGCGCGGCACCGGAAAGGCAACGCTGATACCAAAGCTGCTTGGCGACATCGTTTACACCAGGCTGACCTTGTAGGTGCGGCGGCATGGATAGCCGATAATATTTGGCATCGGCTATCAGCAGATGTTCGTCTGCGCCGTCCCTAATACGGGTCACTATGTCTGGCGCGAACGTGTCAGCAGCTTGGATGTGACCTTCGGCCGAGCGCCACGTTGGGCGAGGTATATGGACTTGCCATTGATCCCGTTCGTTGCCCAAGGCAAGTGCACATGCCTTTTCCCAAACGTCATAGAACGAACTTGTGCCATACAGCGCAAGGTTGGCGCTCTCGGCTTTCTCTATCGCGGTCAGCCATGCAAGAAGCATGGGTAGAAGCTGCATCGCTCGGTCAGAAAAGGCGTCACGCATCTCCTGCCGAATCCTGGCCTGGCACAAGGATAAGGCAGGCAGATCGCCAAAGGGTTCGAATGGCTCATGGTCTAGGTTGAGAGGTCCATAGCCCAGAAGATAGCCGAACGATTGGGCAGCACTCTCCACAATCTGCCTGTGCAACCGGCTGACGAAGTAATCGCGATCCTTCGCGGCCGATCGTGTCACAGTATCCACATAGACTGGCCGCCCTGACGATAGCACGGGCACCATACGCTCGATCGTGCGGCGCCAGCTTACCTGCCCTGACCCGCTGATTTCCTCGCGGTCACGGAGGCGGCGGTAGATGCCAGCACTGAGATAATCTCGAATGAGCCAGTCCGCGAGGGCGAGCGCGTTTAGGTCGGTGTGACTTGCGGTCGGATCGAGGAATGGAGCCTCATCCCGGTGTTGCGGCTGCCACCGGGCATAGCGACGCAACGCGCGGATAACTTGCCGCATGGTGGATGTGACATTGGCGGACGAAGCCGGGAAAATCTTCGGCAGGATTTGAAAGCTGCGCCCGCCAGCGACCGCAACCCCGACGAAACGAACACGCAATGCGCCGTCCTTATCAGGAGCAAGCACGCCGTTTTGGATCAGCGCGTTTCTCATTTCCGGCTCGGGGAAGAGTGTCGTCACCCGCGCGGATGACAACACCTCTTCCTCGGTGAGAAGTTCAGCTCCCTTGGTCGGCTGCACCGAAGTCTATTCCCTCGGCAAAAACCGGATCGCCCTTCTCATAGGAGTCGGCGAGCGCGCCGTAGCTAAGTGATGCCCCCCTAAACAGGGCTTCGGGATTGTGGCGCACCACGTCATCCCGGAGGTATAGTAGAAGCTTGTTCCTGAATGCTTGGCCGTTCTCCAATTCCTCTTGGCGCATGAAGAATGGGCCAAGAAGTCGATCCTCTGGCACCTCCCGCTTGCGAAGGTGGTCATTGATCGCGGCCCGAAAGGTGTTCCACGGTACGCTTCCGCCAAGGAAGTTCAGGTGGATCATCCACTCGGCCGTCACGTCCTCGGACGCATTTAGGGGCACATATTCGAAGGTCCAGCGCCGTTTGAACGCAGCGTCCAAGGGCATAACGCCCTGGTCAGCGCTGTTCATGGTAGCCCATAAATATAGGTTCGCGGGGAGCCGAACCGATGCGGGTAAACCATGTGAGCGCAAATAGTCGCGCGCTTCGGTCGGCATCATCACCGGGAACTTGCCGACACCCTGGTTATCGCGATCAAGAAGCTGGAATACCTCGCCGAACACGGCTGGCGCATTCGCCCGGTTCAATTCCTCAATGACCAAGACAAATTTATGTCCAGGGTTTTTCAGGGCGCGGACCAGCAGCCGAAGAAAGGGACCAGGGACGAACGCATAGTCTATCAGCGGCTCGTGCTTTCCCGCGTCCGTCACCTTATCGGCCGCAAGAAGCGATCCCGATCCCTCACGATAAAGTGGCACCGGCCGGTATGCTCCGACTAGCTGTCCGTAGGTGTAGTCTGGGTGGAACGTCACCCGCTCATGTAACGTCTCGTCGCCGAAATAGGCGCTCACCTCGCTGTCGAGCCGGTGGCTCTTGCCGGTGCCAGGAGCGCCATAAAGAATGCGGTTGCGGGGTAGATCAGCTGGGACGGCATTAGGGGGGACGTTTATTTCGTCGGTAGATTCGTCTCCCGCAGCTTCATCTGGTTCTCCATCGAGCGACGTCTTGATGAGGTTTTGGTCCACGATGACCTTTTCGTGGAGGTCGTGCATGTTTTCGACATAATAGGCGAGAAGGTCGGGTTGAAAGCAACAAACTAGCCGATTCTTGCCATCAATCGATTGGCCAAAGCCATTTCGCATGGCGTCCGCCAGTGCCGGAACGCGGACGTAACAACTGCTGGGCTGCGCGTGATTGCGATAGGCAGCCGCGTCCCAAGCCGAGACGACCGTTTTGCCGTCGCGGATATACATGCCGAGCAACAGGCACCGCTCCGGGCCGTCATTGGGTAGTTCGAACTCGCGCTTGTGTTCAGCATAGTCACGGCTGAGCTGGATGCGCTTCTCCTCGGCGTGCCGACTGGCATAGGCGAGGTTAGGGAAGACGAACACGTTCAGTTTGTATGAGCGATCGCCGCGAGAAACCTGCATGACCGTTCGCCTCTTTGGCTCATCGGACGACATGTTTTCAATTTTCCAGCCCCGCGCTGTGAAGCCGTCGAGAAGCACGGCCTCGCGCTGCTGCATCGTGGGGTGGTCAGGGTCATAGTCATCGACCATGCGCCCATCCGCAGTGGCTTGCTTGCTGATTTTCGCCATGATTACAGGTGCTCAATCAGGTGACGGACCATCACCTCGCCCAGCAGGCATGGGACGGCATTGCCGATTTGCCTTTGAACCGAACGGCGGTTGCCCACGAATTTGTAATCCTTCGGAAATGTCTGAATGCCAGCAATCTCCGGGACACGAAGCCTCCGGCTCGTCCAATGGAATGGCCCTACCCAAGGTCCAGGCTGGGCGGCGATCGTAATGGATGGCTCGTCGGGATGAAGCTTGTGGAGGAAATTCCAGAAACGGCCACCAGCGCGAAATGTGCGGCCACGATATCCGTCTAGGTGCGCCAGTGCCATATAGTTACGGCCTGGCGGAACACTGGCGAGTTCGTGAGCATAAGTTCCGTGCTCGGTGATCTCACTGGGTTCGAAATACTTTTTCGCTTCATACCCCTTCATGAATTTATTCACCCCCTCATACGGCTTCAAGCCGTCCATATCGGGCGTTGCAGAATGGGTGGGATTTGGCGGAGGAGGGGCAACCCGTCCACGCTTACGCACACCGAAAATGAACACGCGCTTGCGCTTTTGCGGCACGCCATAATCAGCAGAGTTGGCTTTATGGAGCGTGCAACGATACCCGAGCGCGTCTGCTAAGCTAAGAAATTCTTCGACAACATGCTTGTTCGTAGGGTGCAAAAGACTTTCTACGTTTTCAAAAAGAAATCCCGTAGGCTTTGCTTCTTCAACAGCACGTAGAAATTCAGACAACATGTTCCGAGGATCATGCTCAATCAGCCGATTTTCGTTTTTCACCCAATACCCGTTCTTAGAGAACGGCTGGCAGGGGGGGCCTCCTATTATAATCTTCGGACCCCGGCTGCTTTGATGCTCGCGAAAATCGAGAGTGGCGATATCTGCGTGATCGATACGTAAATCGGGGAAGTTGGCGCGCAGCGTAGCGACGGAATCATTATCAATCTCGACGCAACGAATGATACGAGCACCCGCCTGCTTCGCCCCCATATCAAGGCCCCCAGCCCCCGAAAACAGTCCTATGCAATCAACCACTAATAACGGCCCTTTACGTGATGCTTAACCTACGCCAGTCCGCTGCGTAGCACTGCTTAGCTTTGCCCGGAAGGCGCTTGCCTGATCCGAAAATCACAATTTTTGCATAAGGCCTAAAAGCGCCGAAATCTGCGCTCTTTCATGATGCAAAAATCTGATGCAGAATCGTGCCATGATTTATGGCTACGCGCGCGTCTCCACCAACGGCCAGGATTTGGCCCAGCAGTTCGCCCAGCTTACCGCTGCCGGATGCGTAAAAATCTATCGCGAGAAGATCAGCGGTGCGTCGGCCGAGCGGCCCCAGCTCAAGCGCGCGATCGGCGCGCTTGATCCTGGCGATGTGTTGATGGTGACGGCCACGGACCGGCTTGCCCGCAACACGCGCGACCTGTTGAATACCCTCCACATGGTAAAGGAGGCTGGCGCTGGCTTTCGTTCGATCGCGGAGCCGATGCTGGACACAACCTCTCAACTTGCCGAGGTCGTGATCGCCGTCTTGGGCGTAGCGGCGAGTTGGGAGAGGCAACGTATCATCGAGCGCACCACCGCTGGACGCGCGCAGGCCAGAGCGCGGGGCGTGAAGTTTGGGCGTAAGGCCGCCCTCACCCCTCACCAGCGGGCCGAGGCGCTTGAAAGGCTCGCCGCTGGTGACACCCAACGCACAGTCGCGGCGCTGTTCG
>NZ_JABBGL010000037.1:0-10446 GCF_012927365.1 Sphingobium sp. TB-6
AATCGTCGCCTCGCCAAAGACTTCGAGCGGACTATCAAATCCGCAACCGCGCTTCTCTATGCCGCCGCTGCCATCGTCCTCATCCGACGCATCGCTCGTTACGCATGAGATTCAAGACAGGCTCTTAAAGGACGCCTATGCAGACTAGCTTCTCCCCGGCACAGTTGGCCGATCCGGCAACGGCGTCCTCAGAAGCCGTAATTCGCAGATGCGTGCGCTGTGGTTTTTGCACAGCGACTTGCCCGACCTATGTCTTGCTGGGGAACGAACTCGATTCACCCCGCGGCCGCATCTATCTGATGAAGGACATGCTGGAAAATCAACGGCAGCCGACGCCCGAGGTGGTGAAGCATGTTGATCGGTGCCTTTCGTGCCTGTCATGTATGACGACCTGTCCATCCAGCGTGAATTATATGCACCTGGTCGATCATGCCCGGGCCTATATTGAGGCCCGATACCGGCGGCCCTTGCTCGAGCGTCTGATCCGGGGGGTGCTGGCGTCGGTGCTCCCCTATCCCCGGCGATTTCGCTTCGCTCTTGCGCTGGCTCGCGCTGCTCGTTTTGCGGCGCCGCTCCTGGGACAGGCAGAAACGCTGCGACCGTTGGCGGCGATGCTGACGATGGCGCCCGCTAAGAAGGCGCCAAAACCGCAGGACAAGCCATCGGTGGTTCCGGACGCCAAGGGTCGGGTGATCCTTCTCCAGGGGTGCGCCGAACCGGTGCTGAAGCCCGAAATCCGCGCCGCCGCCGTTCGGCTGCTCAATCGCTGCGGTTATGAGGTGGTGTTCGCGCGAGGCGAGGGTTGTTGCGGAGCATTAGTGCACCACATGGGGCGGGAACAGGCCAGCATGGCGGCGGCACGGCGCAATATAGATGCCTGGACCCATGAACTGGAGGGGAAGGGACTGTGCGCCATCGTGGTCACCACATCTGGCTGTGGCACCACCGTCAAGGATTATGGCTTCATGCTGCGAAACGATCCAGCCTATTCGGACAAGGCTGAGCGCATATCAGCCATCGCCAAGGATATCACCGAGTTGCTGGCGGAGACGGATTTGCCGGCCGCCACGCCGCGCGGCCTAACCGTCGCTTATCATTCTGCTTGCTCGCTTCAGCATGGGCAGCGTCTGAATGAGGCACCAAAGACCTTGCTCATCAAGGCAGGCTACAAAGTCGTTACCCCGGCTGAGGCGCATCTGTGCTGCGGATCTGCCGGAGTGTACAATATTCTTCAGCCGACGATTGCAGATCAACTTGGGGATAGGAAGGTTTCGCACATCGAGCGGCTGGCCCCAGATATTATCGCATCCGGCAATATCGGCTGCTCCATGCAGATCGGCAACCGAACGACGCTGTCTGTGGTACATACCGTTGAATTGCTGGATTGGGCCACTGGCGGACCTGAACCACCGTCGCTTTATCAGGGATTCAAGGGAGCATGATTATTACTTTCTGATAGCTCTTCTCGACTTCGTCCGACACCAGAGCGACAGCAGCGTCACTTTTTCAGATCGACCTCCTTCCATTGCATCGTCAACAGCGCGACATTGCAGAACAGCAGACGATTGATGTGCATATTGCCCCTTCCCGAAAAATCCTTGGGAGGGGGCTTAGGAACGGAGGATCGTTCGTGACCAACGCGTATTGCGCGGCGATCTATGGCTTCTGCCAAACTGTTGAGCGGCGCTTCACGATCGTCACGCCGCTCAAATAATGGCCAGCTTAATTGGACTTAGGGGCAGGGGTCGGGCAGGTCGCGATGAATCGCTTCGATCGCGGCCAGGGCATCCTCTTCCAGTTGGATGTAGATGCTGCCGATGTCGATCTTGAGCTGATCCAGCGATGTCGCGCCGATGATCGTGGAGGTGACGAAGGGCCGGCTGTTGACGAAGGCCAGCGCCAGTTGCGCCGGATCCAGCCCATAAGCCTGCGCGACGGCGACATAACGGGCCGAGGCCGTCGCCTGGCCGGGCAGGTCGTAGCGCACGAACTGGCGGCTGACGTCGCGGCGCGATCCCTTGGGAATCCGCCCGCCCAGATATTTGCCGGTGAGATTGCCGCCCGCCAGAGGGGAATAAGCAAGCAGCGACACCTGTTCGCGCAGCGCAAATTCCGACAAGCCATATTCGAAGGTGCGGTTGAGCAGATTATAGGCGTTCTGGATCGATGCGACGCGCGGCAGCGCCTTTTCCCGCGACAGGCGCAGATATTCCGACACGCCCCACGGCGTTTCATTGGAGACGCCGAAATGGCGGATCTTCCCCGCCCGCACCAGATCGGCCAGCGCGCCCAGCGTTTCCTCGATCGGAACCGTTTCGGCCGTGTCGGCCAGCCGGGTCAGCCCGCGCACCCCGAAGGCGGGCACGGGCCGGTCGGGCCAATGCACCTGATACAGATCGATATAGTCGGTGCGCAGCCGGCGCAGGCTGTCCTCCACCGCCTGCTCGATATTGCGGCGGTCGAGCCGGTTGTTGCCGCCGCGAAACTCCCGCACCGGATCGCGCGTGGGACCGGCGACCTTCGTGGCGAGCACGATGTCATCGCGGCGTCCACGGCCAGCGATCCAGTTGCCGATATAGGTTTCGGTCAGGAACTGCGTTTCGCGGGCCACTGGCGTCACCGGATAGGCTTCGGCGGTGTCGATGAAATTGACGCCCTCGCCAAAGGCATGGTCGAGCTGCGCATGGGCCTGCGCCTCGCTATTTTGCGAGCCCCAGGTCATGGTGCCCAGGCAGATCAGGCTGACCCTGATCCCGGTGCGCCCCAATATGCGATATTCCATAGTCGACCCCTAACCAGATTTCGGCCCCTCCATAACGGCTGACGAAAGCGGGTCACTCAAGATAATTTGATAGAGCGTTGAGCGCGGCTGCTTTGAAGTCCGCCGACGGCGTCGGCCGGCTCAGTTGTCGCAATATTCCCAGCGGCCCGCATTGCAGGCGGCCACTGCGCGGCGCCAGGCCGCCATCTCGCGCGCATAATCGGCGCGGGCTTCGGCATAGGCGTCGCGGTCGCTTTGCCGCACGCGATAGCTTTGCCTGTTCCTGGCGTCGCGCTCGCGCACATAGGCGAGCTGCTGCTGGTTCATTCGCTTGATGATCGCGCTGTCGCGTGCCCGCGCCGCGGCGCTGCGCATCGTGGGATCATGCGGATCGTCAGCCAGCGCCGCACCCGGCAATAGCGACGCACCCATCATCACCGCGCAAATGAACGAACCAAGCTTCATGACCATGCGTCCCCTTTTTTCTTGCACCAGCTATTTGCGCGGCGGCCGGAACAAGGCAACCGATTTGCGACGAGCGGCGGTCCGGGCGCCCGCCTGCAAGCGAAAGTCATGGCGCGAGTGGATGGACCGCTTCCAGGTTCAGCCAATTCGCTATGTTGGCCAGTTCGGACTGCAAGGCGTCGCGGCTATGATCGGGGGCATCGGGTTCGAGGTGGACCGATTGCACGATCAGCCTGGATGCATGGCGATCCGCCTTGAGGTCCACCCGCGCAACCAATTGGTCGCCCAGCAGGAAGGGCAGCACATAATATCCATGCAGCCGCTTCTCTGCCGGAACGTAGATTTCTATCCGGTAGCGGAAGCCGAAGAGCCGCTCGGCCCGGTCGCGCTCCCAGATCAGCGGGTCGAACGGCGCGAGCAGTGCCTGCGCCTCGATCCGCCGTGGTCGGCGGGCGTCGCGGTGCAACCAGGCATGTCTCCAGCCGGGCACCTCCACCGGGATCAGCACGCCCTCCTCGGCAAGCGCATGGATGGCGGGGCGGGCCTCCTCGGGCGATTGGCGGAAATAGTCGCGCAGCTCGCGCTCGGTCGCGA
Source organism: Sphingobium sp. TB-6 (assembly GCF_012927365.1). Lineage (NCBI taxonomy): Bacteria > Pseudomonadati > Pseudomonadota > Alphaproteobacteria > Sphingomonadales > Sphingobiaceae > Sphingobium > Sphingobium sp. TB-6. The sequence continues at coordinate 3,821 of NZ_JABBGL010000037.1, forward strand.
TGCCGTGCGCCGCCGCCGCGCGCTCGATCAGGGCGCGGTGCGCCTCGGCCTCCGTCGGGGTCGGCAGGGCGAGGATATTGTCCGGAATGACCCGCTCGGTCAGGTCATAGACCCGCTCGAAACTGCGGCGGCGGGTGGCTGTCGTGATGTGTCCCGCCCAGAAAAGCCATTCGAGCGCCCGCTTGGTGTCGCTCCATTCCCACCAGCCCGACTGCCCCTTATGCGCTTCGAAGTCCGATGTCGCCAAAGGGCCGTCCACTCTGATCCGGTCGAGCAGCGCCATCGCCTCCGCCCGCCGCTCGGTCGCGTAGAGGCGCATCCGGCCCCACCCAGCTTCGCCGCGATCGGCCTGCGCCATGCGCCAGCGCAGGAAGGGGTGCATGGCGAAGGGCAGCAGAGATGCTTCATGCGCCCAATATTCGAACAGCTTCCGCCGCCGGCCCGCACCCCAGGCCAGAGTGTCGAGATCGGCACGGTCATAGGCGCCCAATCGCGAAAATGCCGGCAGATAGTGCGCCCGGGCCAGAATATTGACGCTGTCGATCTGATGCAGGTGCAGCCTGTCCAGGATTCGCTGGAGATGGATGGGCCGCGGAGTTTCGCTTCGCTTGGCGCCGAAGCCTTGGGCTGAAAGGGCGATGCGCCTCGCCAGCGGCAGCCCTATACGCTCGATCTTCGTCACTGGCACAGGCTAGAGGGCGCTGCCGACGGTGACAATCCCAAACCCGCTGTGGCCGCTCATGGGAACAGGCCGCGCAAATGATTGGCCGCACCGACACGGCTCAAGGCCTCGATCATGGCGGCGGTGCGCAGGTCGACCTTTTCCGCCTGGGCGCGGCGCTGCGTGCGGGCCAGGGCGTCGGTCAATATGTCGCGCATGCGCAGGTTGATCTCCTCCAGCGGCCAGGTCAGGTTCTGAAGCCCCTGCACCCATTCGAAATAGGATACGATGACGCCGCCGGCATTGGCCAATATGTCGGGCAGCACGATGATGCCGCGCGCTTGCAGCATGTCGTCGGCCTCCAGCGTCGTGGGACCATTGGCGCCCTCCGCCACGATCCGGCAGTTGATCCGCGAGGAATTTTCGGCGGTGATCTGGTTCTGCAAGGCGCAAGGCGCCAATATGTCGCAATGCAGTTCCAGCAGGTCGCGGCTGGGAATGATCTCGCCATAGGGGCAGCCGAAAAGCTGCCGGTGCTGGCGGACATGGTTTTTCAGCAGATCGATCGGCAGCCCCTTGGGGTTGTGCAGCGCCACGCTGACGTCGCTGATGCCGATGATCTTCGCTCCGGCTTCGGCCAGGAAGGTGGCGGCATGCATCCCGACATTGCCGAACCCCTGCACCACCGCGGTCGCGCCGTTGAGGTCAAGACCGATCTGGCGGCATGTTTCGCTCACCAGATAGGCGAGACCGCGCCCTGTCGCTTCGTGACGGCCCAGCGATCCGCCCAGCACCACCGGCTTGCCCGTCACGACCGACGGGACGGAATAGCCGACATGCTCGCTATAAGTGTCCATGATCCAGGCCATGACCTGCGCGTCGGTGCCCATGTCGGGCGCCGGAATGTCCTTGTCGGGGCCGATCATGCCGATGAATTCCGACGTGTAGCGGCGGGTGAGCCGTTCCAGCTCATCCTTGCTGAGCGCGGCGGGATCGACCCTGACCCCGCCCTTGGCCCCGCCGAAGGGTAGTTTCGCAAGGGCGCATTTCCAGGTCATCCACATGGAGAGGGCAGCGACTTCGCCCAGGCTGACGTCGGGATGATAGCGCAGGCCGCCCTTGGTCGGCCCCATGTTCAACACATGCTGTACCCGATAGGCGAAGACGGTTTCGACCTGATCGATGCCGTCGCGCTTGAAGGGCAGGGCGGCGATCTGCGTCCGTTCGGGAAACAGCAGGCGTTGCCGGATATTGGGGTCCAGCCCGGCGATATGGGCGGCCTTCAGAAATTGTTGCTGGGCGAGGTGGAGCATGGCCGACGACCATTCCGCCCCGCGCGCATGGGTCCGTTCCATCGCATAGTGGATCGATCGGATCAGCGTCGCGCTGTTGATGCCGTCCTTGAGCAGATAATCCTCCGCCCCGCCTTCCACGGCCTTGCTGGCCAGCCCCACATCGTCCATCGCGCTCTGGACGATGACGGGGATGCGCAGGTCATGCGCCCGGACGCGATAGAAGGTGTCGAGCGCCGTGCTGTCCGGCAGCATCAGGTCGAGCAGCACCACATCGATCCCGCCGACCTCCAGCCGTTCCAGCGCCTGTCCCAGCGTGCCGGCCAGCACGGTTTCGAACACCGGATTGTCGGATCGGCCGAGCAGCTTCTCGATCAGCCGCGAATAGACCGGATTATCCTCGACCAGCAGGACGGTGATGCGTTTGTGCGTCATGGCGTTTCACCTCAACTCTTGAGACCTCATGAATCTTGCGTGTTCCTGGCTTGATCCGAATTGCGTCCGCCGAGCCGCGCGGCCAGTTCTGCGAGCAGCCCTTCGATTTCGAAGCGCAACAGGTTCCAGCCGTCCTCCACGTCCCGGAAATTGCTGTCCGCGCCCATTTCTTCCAGGCGGAAAGCCGCGGCCCCCGCCTCGGATGCCGCGAAGATGTGCGCCGATCCTTTCAGGCTGTGCGCGGTGCGCTGAAGCTCCTGCGCGTTCCGTCCGTCGATCGCGGCGCGAACCTGCCGCATCATCTCCGGGCATTCGTCGATGAAGACGCCTGCCAGTTCGATCAGCAACTCCTCGTCGCCGTCGGCATTCTTAAGCGCCTTGGTCCAATCAAGAAGCGTGCTCATGGCCCGGACCCTTCCTCGCTATGGGGCTTCGCCGCGCTGGCGAACCGCCCCTCCACAACCTCGTAGAAATCCTCCGCCCGCAGCGGCTTGGAGATATAGTCGTCCATCCCCGCATTCAGGCAGCGTTCGCGGTCGCCGCGCATCGCATGCGCCGTCATGGCCACGATAGGGACATGATCCCCGGTGCCGCGTTCCCGTTCGCGAATGGCGGCCGTGGCCTGGAACCCGTCCATCACCGGCATCTGCACGTCCATCAGCACCACGTCGAAACGATCCTGCGCCAGCGCCTCGACCGCCTGCGCACCGTCCCCGACGATTTTCACCCAGTGCCCACGCTTTTCCAGCAGGCGGAGCGCGAGGCGCTGGTTGACGGCATTGTCCTCCGCGACCAGCACATGCAGCGACGGGCGGTCGTGAGGCGCCGGCTCGGGCAGAACCGTTTCCTCGCTCACCGTCACCTTCAGCACGGCGAATATGGCCTCCAGCAGTTCGGACTGGCGTATGGGCTTCAGCAGGAAGGCGGCAATGCCGGTCGCCCAGGTGCGGCGGGCCATCTCGTCCTTCTGCGCGGAAGAGAGCATGATCACCGCCGGACGGTCGGCCTCGCTGCCTCGCGCAATTTCCTTTGCGACGGCAAAACCGTCCATGCCCGGCATCATCATGTCGAGCAGCACCAGCCGCAAGGGACGGCCTATCCCGGCCGCGTTGCGCAGCGCGGTCAGCGCCTTCGGACCGCTCTCGACCACCAGCGGCTTCATGCCCCAGCCGCGGATCATCTCGTCCAATATGCGGCGGTTGGTCGCATTGTCGTCGACGATCAGCACCGGCAGGCCGTGCAGCGAGGGCGGTTCGGCTGGCTGGCTGGCCGGTTCGCCCTGCGCCAGCGCGAAGGGGATGGTGAAGTGAAAGACGCTGCCCCGGCCGATGGTGCTATCCAGTTCCAGCCGTCCGCCCATCAACTGCACCAGTTGCGAGGCGATGGTGAGGCCAAGGCCCGTGCCGCCGAAGCGGCGGGTGAAGGAGGTGTCGGCCTGGGAAAAGGCTTCGAAGATCAGTTTCTGCTTGTCCGCCGCTATGCCGGGGCCGGTGTCGCTGACCGCGAAGTGCAGCCGGGCCTGCTGCCCCTCCATCCATTCGACCGCCACATCCATCACCACCTCCCCCCGTTCGGTGAAGCGCAGCGCGTTGCCGACGAGGTTGATCACCACCTGCCGCAGCCGGTGCGGGTCGCCTTCCAGCGCATCGGGCACGCCGAGCGCGACATGGCAGGCGAGTTCGATCCCCTTTTCGGTGGCGCGTCCGGCAAAGGCCTGCAAGGTGTCGGCCAGCTCGTCGCGCAGGCTGAAGGCCACATGCTCCAGTTCCAGCCGCCCCGCCTCGATCTTCGAAAAGTCGAGAATGTCGTTGATGAGATGGAGCAGCGCGTCCGCCGATTGCGTGATCATGGTGAGATATTCGCGCTGCGATGCGGACAGCCTGGTATCGCTCAGCAGTTCCGACGCGCCGATGACGCCGTTCATGGGGGTGCGGATCTCATGACTCATATTGGCGAGGAACTGGCTCTTGGCGCGGGTCGCGTCCTCCGCCCTGTTCTTGGCCGCGCGCAATTCGGTTTCGGATTCCTCCAGCTGGATCGTCCGTTCTTCCAGCCGCATGTTGACGCCGCGCAGCTCCGCCGTGCGCTGGGCCACCACCTGTTCGGTGCGCGCCCGCTGGTTGGCCAGCGAAATGAGATAGATGAAGAGGATCAGGGTGACGGCCAGACCGCCGGCCAGCGCGATGGTGGGCGTGGTTGCCGCCCGCTTGTCGCCATAGGCGCCGGTCGCCGCGGTATAGATGGTGAAGACGCTGTTGCCGATGACCAGGGAGCTGGAATGGAACAGGTCCGAATCCATGGCCGGACCGGCGCCGGGCCGCCGCTTCGTCTTGCTTCCGGGCGCCATGATCGACAGCAGCACCCGCTGCGCCGCCGGGGCGGAGGAATCGAGCAGATAGAGGTCCACGCCCTTCCTGGGCATCAGATCGATCGCGCCCTGGATCACGTCACCGATGCGCAGCACGGCAACCACAAAGCCGGTGAGATGCGCGCGCCGCTGATCGACGGCGATCTGCTCCCCGCCGTCATAGACCGGCGCGAAGACGGCGATGCGGGGCGTATCGTCGCCCATTTGCGGCATGCGGATATGGGCGGCGGCGGCGATTTCGCCGCTGTCGCGGGCGGCCAGCATCGCCGCGTGCGCGAACGGGTCAGATCCCCAGTCGAAGCCCAGCATCTCCGGTGCGCCGCCCAGTGCGGATTCCGCGTAGAATATCGGGAAATAGGCGTCGCGCCGCTCCGCTCCGACGGTTGCCCCATGGGCATTGAGCTGGGTGAACCGGAAAGTCCCGCCATTCGCGCTTGCGCCCTTATCCTCCCACGCCTTGCGCTCGCCGCTGGGGACATAGGGCACCCATTGGACGGAATCGAGGCTGGACAGCCCGGTCAGATAGACGCTGGCAAAGGCCTTGAACTCGTCCGGGCCGACATCCTCCGATGCCTGATAATAGCCCAGCAGAGCCCTGATCACGCTGGTTTCCGAGAAGAATTGCCGCTTGATGCCTTCAGCGCGCTGCTCGGCCTCCAGGGTGAATTCGGTTTCCGTGGACCGGCCCTGTTCAATGACAAGCCATTGCCATACGCCCACCGTCAGCAGCAGGCTGACGATCCCGACCATCAGGGCGAACCAATATTTCACGCCACCTTTCAACCAGTTCCCGGAACCGGTTGCCGTTGGCGCGGCGGAGGGAAGGGGGGCAGGTTCGTTCATGACTGACCGCCCCTTGCAGGAACGGGCTGCCATTCGCGGACCTGACGCTGCGCCTCCGCAATTTGCGCGGGCGTCATGCTGCGCGACAGACGGTCGATATTCTGGCTTGCCTTGGTGCGGAGCGATGGCGCGCGGGCGTTGGCCTGGCCCAGCGCGAACCATTTATACGCCGCTACCGGATCTCGGGGCACTCCCTGGCCGCCGCCGTAGATAATGCCGAGCTGCACTTGCGCGTCGGCATTGCCCTGGGATGCGGCGCGTTCGAACCAATAGACGGCCTTTAGCTGATTCCTGGTGACGCCCCGGCCGATCATGTAAAGGACCGCCAGCGTGAATTGCGCGCCGATATGCCCTTGTTCGGCCGCTCTGGTGTACCATCGCGCGGCCTCCACCAGATCCTGCTCGACGCCGAATTCGCGCAGATAGATTTCGCCCAGATTGAACTGGGCGTCCGCCACCCCCAGCGCCGCGGCGCGGCGAAACCATTTCATCGCTTCCTTATAATCCTGCCCCGCGCCCTGACCGCGAAGATACATGCGGCCAAGGCTGTTCTGCGCGCGCGGATCGCCATTATCCGCCAGCGACTGAAACAGGCGCATGGCATTGGCATAGTCGCCGCGCCTGTAGGCGGCGGCGGCGTCCTCGAAGGGCCCCGCCAGGCATGGAAGGGAGAAAAGGAGCAGGCCAACCAGCGACGCTCGCCAGACACAAAAAGGGGCCAAGGCGACAAACGCGCTTCCCCCCTTTCTTCGGGGTTCCGTTTTTCCGCTCCGGCCCCACATGACGGCACCTTTCCGGCATATCGTGCCGGATCGAGTCCAGAATGGACGAGCAGGGACCATATTAACGCAGATAGGGCGGGAAGGCTCGATCTTTCAGAGGGCTGGTGCGGCTATGCGTCCAAAGGCGCATTTCCAAACAGATGGGGTGATTGGGGCTCACCACCGAGTCGGTGGGGTGGCTGCTCCTCGCAGATGGTAAGACGTGGTCCGTATCGAGCGGCCACAACCATGAGGAGGAGCAACCA
>NZ_JABBGL010000038.1:0-7438 GCF_012927365.1 Sphingobium sp. TB-6
CGATCAACATCCCGTTCTCGCCAACTGATCAAAACCAGTCGGCCGACTAAATCCCCGGGATGAAGGGGTCCTTTTTGCACGCCGATCACCCCACGAAGGGGGTGCCTATTGCACGCTGATCCTCAGGTATTATGACAGGCTCCAGGACGGGATCAGTATAGTGGGGATGCAGACCTTGGAAGCCGCAGGCTATTGGTGGAGTGAGAGCTCGCCGGTCGATGTGCCATCACGCACGATCATCGAGGACTATCGAATATACGCGGCGGCCCATGGTTTTGCCTTCCGCGAACGGCAATTTTGCATCCAGTTGGGTCGTCTTCTTCCGCCTGGCTTTGGCTCCGCCCCGGTGAGGTCCAAGAGTCCTGAACTTCCATCTGTGCACAGAGCCTATCGATTTCCACCGCTGCACCAGGCGAGGACGACTTTCACCGAGAAAACTGGCTTGCTGTTCAACGATTCCGAAGCCTTGCCGCCCGACGATCCTGCAACCGAGTAACCGAAGTAAGGGGGGCTGGTCCCCCTTTATTTTGTATTCTTCAGTTCTATTCCCAAGTAAAATAGGGCGAACGTTAGGTTACAAAGTTACACCCGATTTCAGAAATTTTTTCGAGAAATCTGATGTGGTGGTCACCTGCCGACGAGGGGGCCTCCCCCCTATACCCCCTTCGTGGGTCCCCTGCCAAAGTCGCAGTTCACCTTACGCTAAAACGGGACCCGCCTCGCCAACGGGTCAAAAAATCGATCCAATTCGTCACTGTTGGCGCGTAAACTTCCGCCGCTACCCAGAACTGCCCCGGCTGATGCCCATCAAAGCGAGAGCCTTCGGGTACGGCGCACTTGCTCCTCGTACCAAGTACCTCCAGTTGGCGAGGGGATGCCTCGCCGGTTCAGGGCGGTCGCGATGGCCCGCGAACTATCAAGGCCTGACGTGACGATTTCCCTGATTGCGGGAGCCGCTGCGCGTGAATGCTGGTCGGCTTTCGCTCTTCGCCCCGCCGCACTAGCGGCGGCTCCTTCCCTATATGTACCGGCAAGAACCTCCCCGCCACGAGGGTTGCCCAGCCTAACACCACGGACCTTTGCCGCAGCAAGAGCCGCCTTTGTGCGCTGGCTGATCATCTCCCGCTCATGTTCAGCGATGGCAGCCAGCAGATGCAGCGTCAGCCGGTTAGCTTGCGGCATGTCGCAGGCGACAAAGTCCACACCCCCATCCATGAGGTTGGCGATGAAGGCGACGTTGCGGGCCAGCCGGTCCAGCTTGGCGATGAGGAGCGTCGTTTTATGCAAGCGGCATTCAGCCAAGGCGGCGATCAGCTGCGGCCTGCCTGCCTTGGTGCCTGACTCCACCTCCACATATTCAGTAGCCAACGTGTGGCCCCCGGCGCTGATATAGGCCGTAACAGCAGCGCGTTGCGCGTCCAGCCCTAAGCCAGACGCGCCCTGCCGTGCCGTTGATACCCGAAGATAGGACACGACCCGCATATCACACTTCCCCTGCCTTTAAGTCAGACACAGCAACACAAACGGGCGTTTGGGCTGCTGTGTCCGTCAGCGGTGACTGATCGGCCTGTTCGTCAGCGACCAGCACCAGGAATCCGTTGCGAATGGTTCCTGCCACCCAGCCTTGGCACCACTTTGGGTCTTTGGGCTGGGCTTTGGGATGGGGAAATACCGTATCAGCCATTTCTGCCAGAAGCGCGCGGCGCGTGATGGTTCCGTTCAACGCCACTATGGCACAGATTGAAGCCGTGACAGTGTTTGGGTTGGGGTTGAAACTGCCAACCCTTAGAACTTGCCCGCCAACGTCGCGGCTGGGTTTCCGATACCCCGCCTGCCGCCTTCTTGTTAAAAGGTTGCGGAGTTGGGCCTCATCGTCCTCGGTCCAATCAGATTTAGCGACCGTGGAGCTGTTCTGCTTGGCCGCTTCCTTCGAGCGCTTACCCTTGGCCGCCCGGCCAGGCTCTTGCTGCGAGCTATTCATCACTACCATGATTGCCTCCATCATGTTCTTGATTTGTTCATGATGGCAGGAGTGCAGAAAAATTAAAGTGATCTTGTAACCCGCGTCTATCTTTTCTGGGTAAGGCTTATAGGTATTCCTCCATCCCATGTAAGAAATAGGCAAAGAAGGTTTGATCTAATTTGCGTTATTTTGGTTCGATGCTCGAACGGTCGAGATATGGTTGGCGAATCATGAGTATTCAATACCGTTAAAAACGGAGAAATTAGTTCAGAAACTATCTCAAGTTTACCACTGTTTTTTAAAGAAATGGCATCTACGGGTTTCATTGGAAGAATTATTTCAGAATCTCGTGATCGTAAATTATCGAACGTCAAATATAGCTCTGACCAATCTGAACTGGTTACGCGCGCCTGGGCTCCATAGCCGTTTTGCCCCACATATTTTTTTAATGCGCCGGCTCGTTCCATGCCTAAGGATAATGACATGTCGTAATAGTAAGGCTCGAAAGGAATGTGAATTTTAATTTGTTGGTTGTCCATGTCATACGTTACATCCACTTTCTTTTTAATGATTATTTTCGTGCTTCCGATGTATGATGAAAACTTTGATAGATTTCTAGAGTTGAATGATTGTGTCGTTTCAAACTCGTCTTTACGGGATTCTTCCCAAGAACGAAACATACCAAGATGATTTTCCACAGATGGAATGTTCATGCGGTTGGCTAAATAATCATCACATGTTTTGACATTTGAAACGGCAGATTTGTATTGATCGGAAAACGAAGGTCTATTGATAGAAGGTGCAGTTCGAGCTTTATTTTTTACCGCTGATTGGGAAGGCGTCGAAGCGATCAATATACCAATGAGCAGCAATATCGCATTTCTGGATATGTTGGAAACAGCTCCGATAAATGGCATATTACCCCCTCCCACGTTGAGACGACGTGGACGTAATTTACATCATTTCTGTTACGAAACAATCGAAGATATTTACTCGCCTTCACGGTGATTTAAAGAAACCTTTAGTATTTATAAGCTTACTGTTGGAAGGCGACGCCAGTATTCGCGTTGACAATATAGCGAACCGTCCCGGTGCCGCCGCGATATTCGACGCATGTGACTTCATAAACGCTATCGCGCATTCGCAGCGGAGCTACGTTGGTCACACGCGCACAAAGATGCCCGTTAAGGTTTATAACGGTAGCAATGGCTTCGGCGGATTCTTTCTTGGACGGAAGCGGTTTGTAGGCGGCGCGCTCGGATTTGGATTTTGTCTTGGCCGGTCCGGTTAAATTCGCCTCTGCCGCCTCTACGACATTCTCAACAACAGCCGAATTCGCGACACCGACTTCGCCAGCTGGCCTCTCGGAACACCCGCCAATCTGAGAGATGCCGTAGATAGCTCCCCCGAGCAGCAGGAGGCCCAAGCACCCTATAAGAGCAGCCCTGCCTTCTTCTTCTTCCTGCTTCTGTTGGGCGGCGAGCGCAGCTGGCGTGTATTTGTAACCGCAATGCTTGCAGACCTTCGCATCTTTCTTGATGAGTTCTGCGCATTCGGGACATTTCTTTTCGTCAGCCATGACCCCCCTCTGGATAGCAATCTGACGACATATCAATACATCATTTTGGTGTAGAAACAATCGCTGGCGCAATCCGCTCACACGACTTTGTTGTAGGCGGTGGCGTTGCCCAAGGGCATTCACGATGATCGATATCGGAAACTGATCGAGCGCCTCATTGCTGCTCGGAAGGCGGCTGAATTGAGTCAGGCCACACTGGCGACAAAGCTGGGCAAACCGCAGCAGTTCGTTTCGCGCTACGAATTGGGTGAGCGACGGTTAGACATTGTTGAGTTTATCGATGTCGCAGGAGCCATTGGCATCGAGCCGTTGCAGGAAATTGCTGAAATTCACCCACTACGAAAGTAGCTCATTACGGCGAAATTGGGCGGCGGGCAACCGCCATCCCAGCAGCGCGCTACTTGGGAACAAAAAGGGACTCGACTCTTAATCAAAGTTCTGGAATCAATATACATGGTCTGAACGGCCGGGGAACCACAACGCCTTGTAGCGAGGAGGCGTGTGCGGCGTCTTCCGGGAGGGCGGACCAACCGCTCGGCTCATCAAAGGAGAAATCCAATGAGCAAGTCGAAGCATCAGCGGGGACGTGACTCGATCACTGGTCGTATCATTCCCATCGCAGAGGCCAATCGCCGTCCTCGCACGACGACGATTGAGACCTTTACGACTGACAAGAACGGTCGGCCGAAAAACTGATCCGTTCTTTTAGGCGCTAACGGGTCGCCGGGGTTCCTTTTTGAACCTCGGCGGCTAAGCCGTCAAATCGCTCTGACTCGATTTGTACACGGTTTGACTCGTGCGTCATCGCCCCTGAACCATAGCCACTCGCCTCGAGCAAACTGCACCAACCACCGCTATGGGTGGCGTGTCAGTTCGAAATTACTGCGCTCTGGATTTCAACTCACCGACGAGGGTAGAGGCTGCCGCTTCAACGTTGTCGATAGGATGGGCCGCGCAATAATTATCAATCCAATGATCGATACCCGCCCCCTCCACACCGCGCGCGATTTTTCTGCCATTGCGAGCGGAATCTATCCGAGCCATAGCGGTAATATACCCTGAGACCCAGGCAGCCTCGGGAAGGACACGGTTGGGTTCAGCGCGGCGGCGATCTATCCATTCGCCACATGACATCGAACCTTCGCCGAGGATGCTGTAGGCGAAGTGACTAGGCGTTGCCGCGAGCAGAAAAAGAGCAATCATGTTGGCTGAATATCACGTACTTTTCTCTTTGTAAGGGCGATGCCTCCGGACTTCGCTTCGTCTCCGCCAACATCGTGATGTACCGCAATATCCCAGCCGCAACGGTAATACCATTGGCTATCGCTCGAGCACATGCGTATCTAATGGGTACGAGGACCGAACCAGTGACTGATCTGTCTTATGATGCTCAATTCAATTTAAGTAGCGTATAGCTTTGGATCGGTCGATTTTTCACAAACGCGCGGCGCGGCTTTCCCTTCGCGTCGAGAAGCGGTTCGGCATTTATCGCGTTCTTAATGTACAATCCCAGGTACATATTTAATGGGCTTTTCTTCGGCATGCCGTTCTTCAAAATATCCTCATCTCCGATGAGATCGGCGTAAAGCTGTCGTGTTGAAGGGTCAGCCATCATGTCGTCGATGACGGTTAGCGTGAAATCCGCATTGAAGCGGCCTTCATCATGCACTTTTCGCGCAAAATCCTGGGCTCTTCCAAAAAGCTCTTCGGTCATTTCCAGTTCCTTTCGGCGCTCGTTGGGCAAATAGGGGTAAATTGACCTTTCGATCACGGATTGCATGAACGTTGCGGGATCGACGCCTTTGTCCGCCGCTGCTTTCTCTACAGCGCCATTCACATCGGTTTTCAGGCGTAGCGAAACCCGGACGGTGTTGTCAGTGGCCATGGGCATCCTTTCACATGGTGCGGTCAAATGTATAGCGATGCGTTATTGCTGTCAACATGGTGCGGCTTAATGTGAAATGATGAAGTAGTTCCGAATTTCCGCGGGACGGCCGACCGCTCCCGTTGCCAATGCGGAATGACGGCTTTGGGGTTCGCATCGTCGGTTAGCTGCCGTTGGCAATTATGGTGGACGTAGATTCCGCCGTAATGTCAATCGGGACTATCGCGATATTCCTTATGGAACAGCGCATGTGCGCGCTTAACGACCATCAACAGCGTCAGCAGGAAATGGGCGTAGAGGAACACCATCACCGACGGAATGACGCAGTTGTCGAACGACTTGATGAATGACAGCAGCGACAGCACCAACGCCACGCAGCAAACAAGAATGAGATAGGAAAGATTGGCGTTTAACTCGATCAACAGCTTCTTCCGATCCGCGAGCGTATCGGCCATCGAAGCCGCAACGCGCTTGTCGGACGGCATTTCCCACTTTCGCTGGAATATGGAGAACATCGCTACTTGAATGTTCAATATTAGTGCGATGAAGATACCAAAGAACGTGATTGAGATATTATATGCGTTCGTATCAAGTTTCATATGAAAATAATAAGATAATATAGCCAATATAATTGGCAAGGCGTAGAATATTGCTACGTCGATAAAAGAAGCGCGGTTGCTTCTGCTATCATATAGGGTATCAAGATGATCCCGAACGATAGATGAAACATTAATTTTCATGGCTATTTATTACTTATAATTTTGAAGAAATCTGAAAGTATTTTGTCGCATTGCGCCGTCAGGGAGCCGTATGTTGGATGGCCGTCCGCGCCGCGAACAATATCTTCGGTAATGTCGATGACGCCAGCGTTAGAATCGCTTCCAAATACGCCAACAGGGCGATACTTTCCGCCTATCTTTACGTCAGCGTAGACTTCCGAAAATTCGATCCCATCATGTAGGACTAGGCCAGCATCGTTTTTCCTCAACGCGCCGGTCACTTCGCCGAATGATCCGAGTATTTTGTTACGGTTCGTAGACATGCTGATTTCGAAGTTCACTTTATCTGGCACCCGCCTGCCAAGAAAACGGTCGGTTACGTCTTGGGGTGCGTTGCGCTTGATAAGGCGAAGCCGCCGAACTGGCGCTTTGCTATAGAGGCTACTACCCTCGCTCGGCAGCAGCTTTTGAAACTTCAGGATGTAGCCGGGGTTGAGCGCGGCAAATTCGTCTTGGGCCTGATCCATGACGAGTTTGATGCACGACCGACCTTGAAACGACTGGAACGCGGCGAAACAAAAGTCGGCTTTCTCCGGCCTCCAATATTCGTAGAACAGCGGAATTTCTTCAATATCATCGACCTTGCGGCGATAGTTTTTTGTTTTCGTCTTGCTATCTACGAAATTGCTTTCAAAGCCGAATGTTCCGTAATGCGTGTAGCCTTTGCTGTTTCCTACGCCGTTGTTCTCGCGCTCTTCGAAATACCAGCTACGTTCTTTTTCATCATTCTGGACGACGGAAGCGTGGCCAGCGACAAAATTCGTGAAGAACTTTGGAGGCTTGATGTTAAAACCGTTGTCGCTGAACGACAAAATCGCACGGTCGCCTTTCTTGTGCGCTGTAACCAAATATCCGCGCAGGCCAATCGCACTCGCCATTCTTACACCCCCGTTCGTTCTCTGCATGAAAGCAAGTTACGACGACAACTTCAATGACGTTTCGGTCAAGGCAGACCAAAGGAGCGGATTGTGTCTCAAATCTGCCCTCTATGACTAGGCTGGAATGACCACACGGGGTGGCGCATGATGGCCGCCATAGGTTTTACGAGGGGCGTCCCTCTGAGTTCGCTTGGTAACGAGCTAATGAAACTTGCCAAACGGGCGAGTGAACCGCCCCGGGATTGCCGGAGGCCATTTGGTTTAAATTATGCGGCCATGGGTGTTTCGTCCAGCATGGCGTAGTAGCGCTCCTCGGCTTCGGCAGGCGGGATGTTGCCAATGGGCGCGAGCAAC
>NZ_JABBGL010000039.1:0-7264 GCF_012927365.1 Sphingobium sp. TB-6
CTATTCACCCAGGAACGCGTTGCGGCATCGGCCAATCTTTTCCTGGATGGTTTGTTGGGTGAGAAACGGCGCAAAACAGGATGGATGCGTGCAGAGGCGGCCGGAGATCCTGAGCCCTGGCGACAGCAGGCCATTCTGGGTCGCGGGCGCTGGGACGCAGACGGTCTTCAAGACATCGTGCGTGACTATGTCGTAGAGAACCTTGCCCCAGATGACGCTGTTCTGGCCATCGACGAGACCGGCTTCCTTAAGAAGGGCGATGCCACCTGCGGTGTCGCACACCAATATACCGGTTCGGCAGGCAAGACAACAAACTGCCAGATCGGTGTTCGCGACCTATGTTTCGGCTCGGGGTCATGCCTTTGTCGATCGAGCCCTCTACTTGCCCAAGAGCTGGACTGGTGATCGGACAAAGCTTGCCGCCACCCATGTTCCAGAGACTGTGTCCTTTGCCGCCAAGCCCGCCTTGGGTCGAGATGATAAGGCGTGCGCTGGCGGCGGATGTACCCTTTTCATGGGTAGCGGCAGATGCGGTATATGGCCTAGGCGACGTCGAAGGCGCGGTGCGCCAAGCCTGCACGGGCTATTTCCTTGGGGTCAAATCCGATCATTACTTCGGCTCCTGGGCGAAGAACCCGGCGCAGACACTTATGCAAGATTCGTGCCGCCAGCGCATTGATTTAACATAATGTTTATTATCGACTATTGAGCCTGTAAGCGGGTGGATTCTATTTCGAAGTGCGAAATCCTAGGTTTTATAAGGGTTTGATCCCTTTTCCAGGAAGGCACGCAATGAACGGCTATCAGCATCTGGGTTTGGACGAGCGGCGCGACATTTATCGATTGGCAGCAACCGGACGGTCAGCACAGCAAATTGCTGACGCGCTGTGTCGGCATCCTTCGACGATTTATCGAGAGCTCAAGCGCAACCGCCATCTGGATGAGAATCCGCTGTTTCGCGGCTATTTTCCGACTGTCGCACAGACCATGGCGCGCGGGCGTCGAGTTCGTGGCGGGAAGATCGCTCGCCAACCGGAACTCGCCGCTTATATCGCTGATCGCTTGTCGGCCGCCTGGTCGCCAGAACAGATTGCGGGTTACCTGCGGCGTCATCGGGGCAACCGGGAGGCGGTGTGCCACGAGACCATTTACCAATATGTCTATGGACCTGATGGACGCCACCAGAAGCTGTGGCGCCATCTTCCCGTTGCCCGCCGTTCTCGACGGCAGCGCTACGCTCGTAAGCCACGCGGTCTCCATATTCCTGTGGCCAATACGATCGGCGCACGTCCGCAGGAAATTGCGGATCGCAGCAGCTTCGGACATTGGGAAGGCGATCTCCTGATCTTCCGGAGAGAATATGGCAAAGCCAACCTCACCTCGCTGGTCGAACGCTGCAGCCGCTTCACCTTCCTCGCGCGTAATCCGAGCCGACATTCTGCCGGTGTCATGGCCGGGATCGATCGGCATTTGCGCGGCATCCCCCCTTCCCTCCGGCGTAGCATCACCTTTGATCGCGGCACGGAATTTGCGGCTTTTGCGACACTGCGAAACAGGCTCGGCGTCACCAGTTATTTCTGCTTACCGTCCGCGCCCTGGCAGAAAGGCGGCGTGGAAAATTGCAATGGCCGAATACGGCGCTTCCTGCCCTCCAACACCGACATTGCGCTCCTGTCGGACAAAGAGATCCAGGCCGTCGCCGATCGCCTCAACAGCACACCCCGCAAGTGCCTGGGCTATCGCACCCCGCACGAGGTCCTGGGAGAACAGATCGCCCTCCTCAAGGCCGGATAAATTTTGCCATCCGGGGTGGGGCTCGCCCCACCCCGGATGAAATGCTACGCATCACCTCGGGTGTCGCGCTTCAAATGGAAACCGCCAGCGCCGGATAGAAATGTCACCCTCTGCAAAATAGAGATGTCACTGGTGGCATGGTGCTCCCTGGATGCAGGGAGTGCGCGGATGATGGTGGTGTCCATGAGCCATGGCGAGCTTACACGCTTTGATACTCTGCTACGTGTTGAACGCCGGGAGTTGCGGGCCGAGGATGCAGCAACGCTGCTCGGTTTGTCGCGTCGGCAGGTTTATCGATTGCTGATACGGATGCGCGCGGACGGTGCGTCGGGCCTGGTTTCCCGACGTCGTGGACGCCGTAGCAACCGCTGGCTCGGCGACGGAATTCGCGATCATGCGATTGCGTTGGTTCGGGAGCATTACCATGATTTTGGGCCGACGCTGGCTGCCGAGTATCTGGCGGAGCGGCATGATGTGCATATTTCCCGTGAGACGCTGCGCAAGCTGATGATCGAGGCTGGTTTGTGGAAGGACCGTGCGGCGCGTCGTCCGCGCCCCTATCAGCCGCGCTACCGCCGGGACTGCCGCGGCGAACTGGTCCAGATCGATGGCTCGAAGCATTGGTGGTTCGAAGATCGTGGTCCGCAATGCACCCTGCTCGTCTATATTGACGACGCGACCAGTGAACTGATGCATCTTCAGATGGTCGAGAGTGAGAGCACCTTTTCCTACATGGAAGCGACGCGCGAATATATCGAGCGGCATGGCAAGCCGGTGGCCTTCTACTCCGATCAGCACAGCGTCTTCCGTAATTCCCGCGCCAGCGCGGCGCGCGGGGATGGCATGACTCATTTCGGCCGCGCGCTGGACGCGCTGAACATCGAGATCATCTGCGCCAACTCGCCGCAGGCCAAGGGCCGGGTCGAGCGGGCCAACGGCACGTTGCAGGATCGGCTGGTCAAGGCGATGCGGCTGGAGGGCATATCTTCGATCGAAGAAGCGAACGCCTTTCTGCCGGGCTATATGGTCCGCCACAATGCCCGCTTCGCTCGTCCCGCTTTCGATAGTCGCGATCTCCACCGTCCGCTCGCCCTCCATGACGATCTGCGCGCGATCATGGTGTGGCGCGAACAACGGACAGTCACGGCGGCGCTGACACTCCATTACAACAAGGCGATGTTCATCCTGGAACCGACCGAGATCGCCAGGGAGCTGGTGCGCAAGCGAGTGATGGTGTGCGAATATCCTGATGGCCGGCTGGAGATCCAGCATGAAGGCCATGTGTTGCCCTATCGCCAGTTCGACAAGATGCGGCAGGTGAAGCAGCCGGCGATCGTGGAGAACCGCCATCTCGACGCGGCCTTGCTGCTGGCGAAGCAGATCCAGGCGATCGCCCCGCATCACCGGCAGCGCAACAACAATGCTCCTGCCCGTCGTGACCAGCCCACACATCTGTTCCCGGAACCGGAGGTGCCGGCGAAGATCGATGGGCGCCGGTTGGGCGGGGCCAAGCTCAAACGCGGCCCCCGGCTCAGCCAGGCGGAGTTACGGGCGCGCGGCACGCTCGAGTTCGTGAAAGCGCGCTAAGGCCGCGCTGACCGAGCCCGCTGCGTGCGCAGCGGGTCCATGCCCTTCCCCATCTAAGTCGCGCTTCCAGCAGGGTCTGCGCTGCGCTATCTCGAGGGCTCCACGCAGCCCCTGCTGATCGAAAGAGTGTCATTTCTATTTGGCAGAGATTGTGACTTCTCTAAGTAGCAGGAACATTTTATGTACGCGTTGTCAACATGTTATATGGCTTCTTAGCCTTTGCGATTTACACTGCGTTCGCCGAACCCCTGTTTGGGCGGTATCACATCCCCCAGCCATTTCCTCGATCCGAACAGGAAAATCGCTCGGTTGCGGTCAGCTACGGCATTTCGGTAGCATGCTGCGGATCCATCCTTGAATGGCAAGCTCCGTTTTCCAGCGGTGCGGTAATTACCTCGGATGACGGTATTTTTTCGGCGCTGTGAGAAATGCCAGAGGTAGGCACAGCTACCGAAGCTGTCGAAGATCGCTTTATCAACTGTTGATAAGATGCTATCCTCGGGTCAGGAGGTATTTGGATGATCAGCGCGGATCTTGGACAGCAGCTTGAAACGTTCGTGACCAGCTTGGTCGCGAACGGTCGATACAATTCGAAAAGTGAGGTGCTCCGCGAGGGAGTGCGCATGATTCAGGACCGAGAAACCCGCCTTGCAGCGCTCGATGCTTCGATCGCGCGCGGGCTCGCCGACGCTGATACAGGGAACACAACTCCCGCAGAAGCGGTGTTTGATCGCCTTGAAGACAAATATCGCGCCATGGATACCGGCTCTCAATGATCGTCCACCTTTCGGCCGAGGCCGAGCATGACCTTGAGACGATCGGTGATTATATTGCGCAGGACAACCCCGCCCGGGCGATAAGCTTTTTGCGCGAGCTGCGCGAGAAATGCCTGGACCTGTCGAATCATCCTGAACGTTTCCCGCTCGTGCCACGCTTCGAAGGACTGGGCGTGCGGCGCCGCGGGCATGGAAATTATCTGATCTTCTATCGCGTGGAAGCGGACAAGGTCGTCATTGTTCACATCCTGCATGGCGCTCAGGATTACGGAGCGATGCTTTTTCCAGACTGACTATTAACTGCTTCAATGCCCCTCTCTTTTTACCAACTGTCTTTGGACCTGGACCACATCATGAGCCCACCGATGACGACCATCACCAGCGCCGCAGCAGGCATGGCCTGCCGCCGCCCATGAGCTGGTCAGCGCGCCGCGAGGGCTGGAATCCACAGAGTGAAGATGCCCGCGATGACGGGGATGTCTATTACTCTCGCGTCATCCACTCGGCCGCGTTCCGCCGACTGCAAGGCAAGACGCAGATTTTGAATCTCGGCGACAGCGACTTCTACCGGACGCGCCTGACCCACTCGCTAGAAGTCGCGCAGATTGCAGGCGGAATAGCCCGCCAACTCGGCAAGAGCATCCCCGATCACCCCGCCGCCTCGCTCCTGCCCGACCGCGGGACCATCCATTCGATCGGTTGCACCCATGATTTCGGCCATCCTCCCTTCGGCCATGGCGGTGAGATCGCGCTCAACTATTGCATGCGCGATGCAGGCGGGTTCGAGGGGAATGGCCAGACGTTGAGAATATTGGGCCGACTGGAGCATTTCTCCTCCCATGCCGGGGCGAACCTGACGCGCCGGACCATGCTCGGCATCCTGAAATATCCCGTCGCCTTCAGCCGAGTGAGCAATCCGGCGATCATCCCTGCCCTCGTCACCGGCCCGACCACCATCAAGATACTCGACGGCAAGGCGTGCAAGCCCCCCAAGTGCTATCATGATAGCGAGCAGGACGTTGTCGACTGGATTCTTGCGCCGCTGGACAATGAGGATCGCGAAACATTCCAGACGTTCGCGCCCCAGCCCGGCAAGCATGGTCGGTCCATCCACAAATCGCTCGATTGCTCCATCATGGATACGGCCGACGACATCGCTTATGGCGTCCATGATCTGGAAGATGCGATCGCCCTTGACCTCGTCACGCGGGAGCGTTTTGCCGCCGCGCTGCAGGATCGCTGCCCGACTTTTCTCGACGCCCTCAAGGAAAAATATCCGGGCGAGAGCGCCAATGACGTCTTCTCGCAGATGATAGACGGTTTATTCGGCGGCGCTGCCTCGCGCAAGCGCTTCATCGGACGGCTGGTCCACCATTTTCTCACCGCCGTGGAATATGTCGAACTGGACGCCTTTGCCGAGCCATTGCTGCGTTACCGCGTCCGGGTACGGGAAGGCGAGCGTCAGTTCCTCGACGTCCTGCAAAATTTCGTCGTGCGGGAAGTCATCACCAGCCCCGGGGTCCAGCATCTGGAGTTCAAGGGTCAGGGGATGGTCATCGCCGTTTTTGAAGCCATGCAGGCCGACCCGGTCCGGCTTCTCCCCCGCGAAGAGCTTTTGAAGTTTGAGGCAGCGGGCGGCGACCTGCGCATCATCTGCGATTATGTTGCAGCGATGACCGACACGCATCTGCTCAAAACATATGAGCGGTTGTTTTCCCCACGCTTGGGTTCGGTGTTCGACCGTCTCTGACAGGAGCGGTGTGCCTCGCTCCGTCCGCTTATTTGCACGCGCCGGGGATGCGTCATGGCGATGTCACAGGAGGCAGGCTACCTGCGCCACATGAATATCGGTTCATATTTCCGCCTCGAAGGCGTCCTCGTCGCAGGTGCGGTCAATCCCTATGTCCAAGCGCGCAATGGTGCGCTTTGGGAGGTCGGCCTTCTTAAAAATGTCGTTCATCTTCTTCAATCGAACGTGGTGGTCGAAGGCATCAGGACGGGCGCGGAAGCGATCGCGGTCAACTGGATTGAAGCGAACGGGCCGTTTCAATGAACCCTTTCCTCACCCGCCATGTAGCGGTATCGCTCGGTGTCGCCGAAGCGTCCGCCTAACCTCGGCGGTGATCGTGTAGACCGCTTCTCGCTGCGCACCGCGATTGGGATGATCGACGCGGTAGCCCTGATAATGCCGCCGCAGCAGGCCGGCCTTCACCAGATCCGAAACCGCCCGGCTCACACTGGTTCGACCGGAACGGATGATGCGCTCCTGAATCTGCGCCTCACATGCGCGCTCCAGCTCGGCTGGATCAGCGCCATCCTGCGCCATGCCTAGCACCTCTCCCCGCACGGCTTCCACCATGGCGATGCGCCGGCAATCGCGTTTCGCCAGCGGAGCCAAGGCCTGGCAGAGCCAATCGCGAACAGGCACCCTCCCCTCCTCGGTCCTCACATAAGGCCCGAGGCTTCCATTGGGTCCGGCTTCTCGTGCGATGAGTTCCAGTACCAGCAGCGCATAGCGCGGTCGGCGCGTGACGGCCGCAATACGATCGACCAGTTCCGGCTGCGTTGCGCTCGCTGGCGCGAGCGTCGGCCGTACAGGCTTCTTCGCAGACGGCAGAGGTTGCTCGAAACGGTCGGCCTGATAGAACATATCAGGAATCTAGCAGATGATGAGTCGCTGTGAATCCCCTTTTCTGCGCCGGTGCCAGATAAAACCCATGTGTCACTTTGCCCGGCTACGCCCCGTGTTCTGGGGCAATTCCCCTCTTCCGGTCGGCCATCTTCCAGCTTATGCCCTTGCGCATCATCAACGGGAGAATGCCCAATGAACAACACCGATCTCGCCGAAGCCCTGGCTGCCGACCAGGGCCTCACCAAGGCCGATGCCCGCAAATATGTCGACGCCGTTTTCAGCTCGATCGCCAATGCGGCTGCCAAGGGGCAGGAGGTGTCGCTGAACGGCTTCGGCAAGTTCAAGGTGAGTGCGACGTGAAAGTCGTCTAAATAATTGTTTGCGCATGAATAATCTCATGGATCAAACCTGATGTTCCGTCATCAGTAGCCTACCGGCACATGCGGGACTGGTAACGGTCCGGTATGAAGCTGCT